>RFHO01000178.1 GCA_003696385.1 Planctomycetota bacterium
GCCGAAACCTTCGCCATCTGCATCAGCGACAGGATGCCCTCGTGCATCCGGGCACCGCCGCCGGAGGCGCTGACGATGACCAGCGGCAGATCCAGCTTCATCGCGTCCTCGATGGCTCGGGTCAGTTTCTCGCCAACCACCGAGCCCATGCTGCCCATGATGAACGCCGAATCGGTCACGCCGAGAACCAGTGGACGTCCCCGCAGATAGCCACGCCCCACCACGCAGGCTTCGGTCAACCCGGTCTTCTTCTGCTCGGCCTGAAGTCGCTCCCGGTACGGCCGCTTGTCAACGAATCCCAGCGGATCCGTGGGCCGGATGTCCGCGTACCACTCTTCGAAACTCTCTTCGTCCAGCAACTGGGCGATACGCTGATGCGCGGAGACATAGAAATGATGATCGCACTCCGGACAGACCCGCAGGTTGGCTTCCACCTGCTTGCGATACAGGGTCTGCAGGCAACTGGGGCACTGCAACCACAACCCCTCCGGGACGCTGCGCTTGGGACGCGACGCCGAGTCCGGGGGTGAACCTTCGACCGTGCTCACTTCACGAAATCTCCGCGGCAAGATCAGAAAGCGGCGACCAACCGGCGGGCATTCTCGACCGTCGGCCGGCATCACGTCAATCGCCGGTGCACTCAATCACCTGAAAGGGGACGGCGCTTCCGTTTTCCGAATACAGACGCGAAAAGTCGACGGGACGATGCTGCAGCTCACACACCAGAATCGTCGCCAGCGGTTCGGACGCCACGATCGCGAAACGGTGCTTCCGCCGCAGGGGCCTGGCCAACGCACGATGGATGCGGGCGACCGCTTCGTCCGACGTTTCACCGGACGGCGGACACACGACGTCCGGCCGGTCCCGCCACTGCTTGAACAACCGTGGGTACTTGCGGCGGATCTCCTCCACGCGCAGCCCCTGCCAAAGCCCCTGATTCAGGTTGGCCAGCTCGGCCAGCACACGCAGTTCGCACCCGAGCTCTTCGGCAAGAATCCGGGCCGTCTGCCGCGCCTGTTCACTGGGACCGCAGTAGACCACCTCCAGACACATCGGGGTCAGCTTGGCCGCAAGTTCCCGAACCTGCGACACCCCGTGCGCGGTCAGCGGCAGGTCCAGCACGCCCTGAACGCGGTGTTCGCTGTCGTAGTCGGTTTCGCCCGAGCGCACGATCACGACCGTGGGCATGGGAACCGGCTTCCTTGGAAATCTGGCTTTGGGCAAGCGCGCTGCCCGGATCGAAAGCGGTCGGACTGGACCGCAGCCGTCACGCCGAGCATCCGTTCCCAGAGGCAACGCCGCCGAAGCGAGGTCGGGCGTGTCGCGCCGTCCCGTCCGGACCGGCGTGCGGTCGGGGCTCGGCGGCGGACCGTCGCTCTCCGACGGCGCCCGCGAAGCCGCCCCGCGCTACAGAATGGCGGGCGATTCTAACGCGTCCGCCGAGCGGACGGCAATTCCAGTTGGCCTCATCGACGCCCGCGCAACCCGAACGCAGCACCGCTCGAATCCCCGCAGACCCGTTGCGCTCAGCCCTGCTGCTCTTTTTCCCGCTGCGCCTCCGCGATCACCTTCGCCTGTTCGTTCGGCGGCATCATCTCATAGTGACTGAACTCGAACGTGAAGAACCCCTGCCCGCCCGTCAGACTCGACAGCGCCCGGGCATAGTTGAGCATTTCGGCCAGCGGCATCTTGGCATGGATCACCTGAAAACCGCCCGGAGCACTCTCCATGCCTTCCATTCGTCCGCGACGCGTATTCAGGTCGCTGGTGATGTCGCCCACGCGGTCGCCGGGAATGGTGATGTCGATCTTCACGATCGGCTCCAGCAAAACCGGGTTTGCTTTCTGGAAAACTTCCCGAAAGCACATGCTGGCTGCCGTCTTGAACGCCGTTTCGTTGCTGTCCACCGGGTGCTCCTTGCCGAAGAACAGCTCGCAGATCACGTCCTGCACCTGGTACCCGGCGATCACGCCCTGTTCCATCCGTTCCCGGACACCTTTTTCCACGGCGGGAATGAAGTTGTTCGAGATCGCACCACCGGTGATCCGGTCGACGAAGGCGAAATTCAGCTCCGGGTCGTAATGATATTCCCGCATGTTCAGGAAGCGTTCCTTGGTGAAAAACTCTTCCGGGTTGACCCCGTGCGGCATCGGCGAGAGCTTGAAGTGCACCTCGCCGAACTGCCCCGCTCCACCGGTCTGCTTCTTGTGCCGGTAACTGCCCTCGGCCGTTCCCGTGATCGTTTCGCGGTACGGGATCTTCGGCGGGCGGGTGACGACCTCCACCTTGTCCCGCTTCTGCAGCCGATCGATCATCGTCTGCAGATGCTGTTCGCTCATGCCCCAGATCACCAGATCCTTTGTCTGCGGATCACGCACGATGTGGAACGTGGGGTCTTCTTCCTCGATTTTCTGCAGGGCGCCCGAAATCTTCGCCTGGTCGGCACGACTCTTCGGTTCCACGGCCAGCGCGACCATCGGCTTGGGGAATACGATCGGCGGCATCACCGGAGCATCCGGATCGCCGATCGTGTCACCGATCTTCAGCGATTCGATCTTCACCACGGCGACGATTTCCCCCGCCGAGGCACTGTCGATCGGCTCCAACTGGGCTCCCTGCACGCGATTGAGCTGGCCCACTTTGACGGTCGATCCGTCGCGGTGGTTGGTGACCGACTGGTCCTTCTTCAGCGTCCCACCAAAGACCCGCACGAACGACATCTTCGCAACGAACGGATCGATGCGGTTCTTGAACACCTGAGCAACCAACGGCGCATCGGGGCTCTGCTGAATCTCGACCTCCTCCTCACCTTTGAAGCCGGTCCGCTTCAGATCGGTGGGAGCCAGGCCGTAGTCGGCCAGTGCGTCCAGAAGTTCGTCGACGCCGATGTCCTTCTTCGCGCTGCAGAAGAAGATCGGGATCAGTGTGCCCGCGGCCAACGCCTTCGTGATCCCGCCGGCCACCTCTTCGGGCTTCAGCTCTTCCCCTTCCAGAAACCGTTCCATCAATGCCTCGTCCGCCTCGACGATCGAATCCATCAACTGCTGATGGATCTCTTTCGGATCGATGACGGCCTCCGCAGGCACATCATCCGGAGGTTGCAGCGTGCTGACCACTCCCGAAAAAGCGGACGCCTGGCCGACCGGAACGTTCAACGGAACACACGCATTGCCGAACAGATCACGAATCTGCTGCACCAGCTCGGCGCAGGCCGCATTGTCCGCATCGCACTTGTTGACCACCAGCACGCGTGCCAGCCCGGCTTCGGTGGCCATCGCAAAAGTCCGTCGTGTGTTGACTTCGATGCCCGCCGGTGCACTGATCATCAGCACCGCCGTCTCGGCCGCGCGAAACGATCCCCCGGCCTGCCCCACGAAGTCCGTGGCCCCCGGCGTGTCGATCAGATGAAACCGTTTCCCCTTGTGGTCGAAATAGCAGATCGACGCGGTGACCGTGCCCTTGCGCTGCTTCTCCTCTTCGTCCGTGTCCAGCAGACTCGTGCCCTCGTCCACCGAACCGGGACGCGTCGCCTTGCCGGTCTTGAACAACAACAGATCGCCCAGAGTGGTCTTGCCCGTGGCGCTGTGCCCGGCCAGTACGACGTTGCGGATGTTCCGAATGTCGGTCGCTGCCATGTCCGCTTCCAGATTCCAGAGAACGCCCATGCGGGATCCGCTGCGGATGGACGTCACGCACGCCCAACAACATCGCTGGTGCTACCGCAGCCCAATTCTGCCCGCGGAGTCGAAGCGCGAATGATACGCGATGCACATTGCCCTGCCAACGAACCGCGCCACCGGCGCCCGCTTGCCACTTACCCGTGCGAAAGCGTCCACAGCTCCCGTCGCCGCCGGCCTTCGACGGCAACACGTCCCCCCTCACACAGCAACGGCAGGAAGCGAACCGCCTTCACTTCAGAACGGGCGTCAGACGGCCCTCGTTGTCGGCCCAGAACAGATTCTTCGCACGTGGATCGACGATCAACAGGCGTTCCTGCACCAGCGCGATGCCCACAGGGTTCTGCAGCGGCGGACCGGCGATCCACTTGGCCGGCTTCCCTCCCGGTCCGACCCGCCAGATCGCCTTCGCATATCCGTCGCTCACAAAGATCGTACCATCCGCAGCCTGTCGCACTTCGTGCGGAAAGGAAAACGGCGTGCCTTCGACCACGACCCGCACACTGCCATCCGCCGGGTTGACTTCGAGCAACTGGTTCTTTCCGTGCGACACCACCAGCAGTTTGCCGTCTTTCGACTTCCCCAGGCCGCGCGGAGCCGGCACCTTGGCGAGCACGCTCATGCCGCCTTCTCCATCGATCCGCACGATTCGCGGAATCTCCAGGTCCGTCACATAAATCGAGTCATCGAGGTCGGCGACGATTCCCATCGGGATGCCGATTTCGCCACCGGTCAGCGGCACGGGTTTCTCGTCCTCGAAGCGATACACCTCGCGTGTGGCCGAATCGCCCGCCAGCAGGCGCCCCTTGCCGTCGAACGCCACGCAGCGGACCGCATTCAGCGGTGTCCGAAACCGTTTGCTGGCCTGAAAGAAAATGCTCGCCTTCCCTTCGCGAATCCGCCAGATCCCCGGCAGGAAGCGGTCCGCCACGAAGATCGTGTTCTCCCCGTCCACCGCCGCGGTCAACGGATACTGAAGTTCGGCCCCCCACGCCGCGTGCACCGCAAACCACACAAAGGCCGTCAAAACACTCAGCCAACGCCCGCGGATGCCACTCGGCCCGCCTTTGAGAGGCGGACGGTTCGTTGTGCTGTGGTCGCCCGTCGAACATCCACGCCGGAGCCCCCTCGGTGGGCCACCCCACCCGACGCGGGCAACGACGCCGCATCGATCACTCCCACAC
>RFHO01000179.1 GCA_003696385.1 Planctomycetota bacterium
GATCTGTACGCATTCGGCTGGTGGAACCTCGATCCCCAACAACCGCGGAACCTGCGCGAACCGCAGGCGGACGCGGCACGGCGTCTGCGGTGGCGGTTCGCCCGCCCACACGCAGTCCCGCGCCAGCTCGCCGCCGGCGGTGGCCAGGATCAGCTCGCAGCACCGTCGCGAAGCCCAGTCGAGCTGACACGGATCGACGCCACGTTCGAATCGGAAGGACGAATCGCTGTGCAGATTCAGCCGCCGCGCCGTGTTGCGGATCGACAGCGGAGCGAACTCGGCCACTTCGATCAGCACGTCCCGCGTCTGCTCGGTGATCTCCGTCTCCGCTCCTCCCATCACGCCGCCGATCGCCACCGGACGCTCCGCGTCCGCGATGACGCACATCTCGGGCGACAGCTCGTATTCGCGGTGATTGATGGCCAGTATCTTTTCACCGGCCCGAGCCCGCCGCACGACGATCCGCTGTCCGGCGAGTTTTGCGAAATCGAAAGCATGCAGCGGCTGGCCGCACTCCATCAGCACGTAATTGGTGGCGTCGACGACGTTGTTGATCGGCTCGATCCCGATCGCCCGCAACCGCCGCTGCATCCAGTCCGGACTGGGGCCGACCCGCACGCCACGGATCACCCGCGCCACGTACCGTGGACACAGGTCCGGACATTCGATCGTCACCGAAGTCAGCGTCTCCGCCGGCGTGTCCGACTCGCTCACCTCGGCATTCGGGATCCGCAGCGATTGCCCGAACAACACGGCCAGTTCCCGCGCCACGCCGATATGCCCGAGACAGTCCGGGCGGTTGCTGGTGACCTCGAGATCCAGCACGACGTCGCCGTCCCGCTCGAGCAGTTCTTCGAGGTTCAATCCCGCCATCGTCAGTCGCTCCGCGGCTTCCTGCGGTGCGACTTCCAGACGGACGTACTCGTTCAGCCAATCCCAGCTTGTCTTCATGAGTCCATCACGTGATGAAGTTCACCCGCGACGACGGTCACTCGGAAGAAAAGGCCGCACTCCGGTCGCGGCGGCCATCCGCCGGTCGTTCGTGCCCGGCAGGCGGTCAGACGTCGCGAGTGGTGCTCGCGGGCGGCCGAGGTTGCCATCCCGGAATGCGGACCCAGCGGACCGGCGCAGCGAACGGCATCGAGCCGTTCAACGGGCGGCCACCGGCTTGCGCGCCGTCGCAGCCGCGCTGGTCTGCGACAGCTTGGCCGTCAGCCACAGCAGCGACGGGCTGGCGATGTAAATCGAACTGTACGTACCCACGATCACGCCCACGACCAGACTGAAAGCGAATCCGTGAATCCCCTCGCCGCCGATCACGTACAGCACGACCACGACCAACAGCGTCGTCAATGACGTCAACAGCGTGCGGGACAGCGTCTGGTTGAGGCTTGTGTTGATCATTTCTTCGGTCAGCGCCGGATTCTTGCCCCGCACTTCACGAATCCGGTCGAACACGACGATCGTGTCGTTCAGCGAATAGCCGATGATCGTCAGCAGGGCCGCGATGATCGGCAGGTTGATCTTGAAGTCGTACAGCAGAAGCAGCTTGCCGATCGGCGTGTCGGCCAGGTACGACGCCAGAGCCAGCATGCCCAGCGTGGCGAGTACGTCGTGCACCAGTGCGATCACGGCGGCCAGACCGAAGGTGATCTGCTGGAACCGGAACCAGATGTAGGCCACGATCGCAATCAGGCTGACCAGAATGGCGATCAGAGCGGTTTCCTGCATTTCGACGCCCACGGCGCTGTCGAAGTTGTTGACCTCTTCGAACGTAGGCGTTTCCGCCATTTCCTGCTGCCATTGCTGCAAAGCCTTTTGCAGGACGTTCGGATCCAGCGCCGGACTGGCCAGCAGCTCCATTTCGGAAAACTTCTGCACTTCGTACGTGCCTGCTTTCAGGCCGCTGCCCCTGGTGCCGATCAGCTTGATCAGCCCTTGCGGATCGGTGTACGACGGATCGACGCGGGTGATGGCCTGAGCGATCATGTCCGCGACCACGGCTGGCGACATCTCGTCGCTGAAACGCAGCGTCACGCGATGCCCGCCCTCGAATCCGTGCGTGTCGATCCGCACCGGTTCACTGGTGCCTTCGTCCTGCTTGGTGGACACATCGCCCGCGCCCTGCGTGCCGCCGTCACTCGCGTTCGCCGTCTTACCGTCGGCCGCGCGGTCGGCGGCGGCCGCCTCGGACGTGTTGTCTGCTTCATCCGCTTCGCCGGCTCCGTCGCCTTTGCCATCGTCGGCCGCAGTCGGCACGGCGCTGTTCAGACTCGTCGGTGCTGCCGGAATCGCGGCCTGACCGGACGAATCCGGAGTGGACGTCTCTTTTGGCGCTTTCGGTGGCTGTTGCGGTTGTTTCTGTTTCGGCGTCGCGTTTTCGGTCGCGTCGTCCGACTTCCGCGGCGCTGCCGCGTCCTGTGCAGGTTGAGTTGCCCCGTTTCCGGAGGGAGCTTTCTGCGTGTCGGGCGTCTTGTCCGGCTTTGGCTGCGCCGGAGGATTCGGTCGTGCGGCGGGCGACGAGGTCGACGAGGGTTTCTTTGGAGCGACCAGTTCGGGACCTTCCGCCGGCTGCGCCGGTGCGGAACCGGTCGTCCATGGCGGAGCGCTCGGGGCTGCGCCCGATGGCCGAGCCTGCTCCGCGGGGGGGATTGGGCGGATTTCGCCCAGCTCGACCGTCACGCGGCGCAGCTCCAATCC
>RFHO01000180.1 GCA_003696385.1 Planctomycetota bacterium
CATCCGGAACCGGAAGGTCGAGCGTCCGCGATTCGCGCGCCGCCGAAGCGGCCGCTGCTGCCGCCTCCCCGGCAGTTGTCGCGTCTGCCCCGGCACCGGTCGATGATGTGGCGGCGCCGACGGCCGAGCCGGAGGCCGAAGGCCAAGCGGCCGAAGCCGATACCAAATGGAATGACAGCGTTGCCACCGCCGTCGACGCGACCGATCCCGATCGGCCGGACGTTTTTGCGGCGACCGTCGCCGCGGAGTCCGCGGCTTCTGGTGCTCCGGTTACGTCGACGGTGAGCGCGGACGACGACGAAGAGATCGTCGCAGCGGTCGTCGACGAACACGAACCAGCGTCGGACGCGACACGGGTTTCGGTCTCCGACGTGGTGCCGGACGCGTCGTCGTCCATCGCCGGACCGCAGGCCGAACGCGAGCGTGGCAGGGGAAAACGGCGGGCGGCTCCGGACGACGCCGATCCGGTGCCCGATTTCTCACCTCGTCGGCGAAAGGGATATGCCAAAGGAAAGGCCTCGGCCAAGGGGCGGTCGCCGAGCGGCGAGAAGCGGTCCGTTCCGAAGGCCGCCGCGGCGCCTGTCGCGGTGGCGGAGCCCGAGCAAGAGGCGGCCGTGGCCGTTGCCATCGAGCCGATCGCGGACGATGAAGAAGAACTCGAAGTCGCCCCGGAAATCGCCGCTCAGATACCGGCGGAAGAAGACGACCTGCTGCTGCTCGAACGGGAGAAATCGCCGGAGCAGATCTGGAAGGAACGGGTCGACGCTGCCAAGGTGTTCGCAATCAATACCCTGCTGCACGCGGCCGTGCTGTTGATCTTCGCGTTCATTGTCTTGCCGGAGCAAACGCGGGAGACCTTCCGCATGATCACCTCGTCGATGGAGGAAGACATCGAAGAAGTGATCGAGCAGGAAGACCTGACAATCGAAGAGCCCGAAGAGATTTCCGAAATCCCGCCGGCGGAAATCGTCAACGATCTGATCACGGACAGTCCGGACAACGTGAATCTGGACATCAGCGACTTCGAACCCAGCATGGATCTGCCGGACACGTTGTCCGACGCGCCGGGCTTGAACGCGCCCATCAAAGGCGAAATGGCGGGACGTTCCAAAGCCGGGCGGAGCGCGCTGGTGGCAAAATACGGGGGCACCGCGGCGAGCGAAGCAGCGGTCGAACGCGGCATCAAGTGGCTCATCCGCCACCAGTTGCCGGACGGCAGTTGGAGTTATGACCACCGCGTGCAGGGGTGCGGGACGGTCTGCACGCGTCCCGGTACATTGAAGAACAGTTACATGGGAGCCACGGCGATGGCCGTGCTGGCCGCGCTGGGCGCTGGACATACGCACGTTTCCGGTGATTATCAGCCGGCGATCAAGAAGGCCATCGGATACATGCTGGCCAATGCCAAGCGCACCGGTGCCGGGCTCGACATGCGAGGCGCCAACGAAGCCAACTCCGGCATGTACATCCAGGGGCTGGTCGCCACCGCGCTGTGCGAGTGCTACAACATGTCCAAGTACGTTCTGGAGGAAAACAAGAACGCCCGCGACAGCAAGGCCCGCGCGCAGCGTCGGGTGGCTTTTCAGGCCATGAAGACGCTCAAGGAAGCCGCCGAAGGCAGCATTTTGTTCATCATCAACGCTCAGGATCCCGTCGGCGGCGGCTGGCGCTACCGGCCGCGGCAGCCCGGCGATACCTCGGTCGTTGGTTGGCAGGTGATGGCTCTGGTCAGTGCGAAATACGCGGACATCCCCGTGCCTTCCTCCACGATCATGGGGGTCAACCGATTCCTCAATTTCGTACAGGCGGACGACGGTGCTCAGTACGGGTACACCGGGCCGGCCACCGGACGTCATTCGACCACGTCCATCGGGCTGCTGTGCCGAATGTATCTGGGCTGGCGGCGGGAAAACGATGCCTTGCGCCGCGGTGTGGAATTCCTCTCCCGGAAAGGGCCGTCCAAGACGGACATGTACTACAACTACTACGCCACCCAGGTCATGCATCAGTACGGCGGGGAGCCGTGGAAGAAATGGAACGCGCAGATGCGCGACTACCTTGTGAAAACCCAGGACAAGAACGGGCACGCCGCCGGCAGTTGGGGATTCATCGGCCCGCACGCCGATAAAGGGGGCCGACTGATGACGACGACGCTCGCCATCATGACGCTCGAGGTCTACTACCGCCACATGCCGCTGTACCAGCACGAACTGGAAAGCGACAAGCCGAAGTCGAAGACGGCCAAACGCCCGCGCTGACGCCCGCGCGGTTGCGCCTCTGGTGGTGCGGTGGCTGACGGCCGACCCGAAGCTGAGGGCATTGACGCCCGCAGTGTTACGCTGCGTGGGTCACGCATCGCCGACGCCCGCGGAGAGCGGCTGTGGTATGCCGAATGCCACGCCCGCGGCGCGGCTCCGGGAGACGAACGCCTGGGGATTCAACGTCGGCAGCGAGCGGCCGATTCAAGCGAGTCCTTTGAGCATGGCATACCAGTACAACCGTGGGAGCACGTACTTCTTCAGAAGCCACATGCTCCAGCGTTCCCTGGCCTGATCGAATGGAAACGTTTCGGCCGGCTTCTTGTCATAGTCGAATTCGGCCAGCACGACCCGCCCCAGCCGC
>RFHO01000181.1 GCA_003696385.1 Planctomycetota bacterium
CCGCGGCGGTGTCGCGGGCCCGTCCGCGCGGATGCCGGCGCCGGCATGGCGAACGCGTGGCGGCGTGCGCAGGCCGCTTTTAGAATAGCGTGGTCGTGCGGGGTGCGGGGAGGCCGCGCAGCGAGATCGGCACAACGACCGCCGCAGGCTGTGCGAGGGATCGCGCCGAACGGTCGGCCCGGGCGCGGAAGGCCGGCCGCATCGGCGATGCGGAACGACCGTCGCGCACGGGGGAGAGCTTCGGGAGGGAGACGGAATGCCACTGCAGTTCGGCGAGCCGGCGCCGTGGTTCACGGCACCCACTCCGAGCAACCCGACGTTTCATTTCGACACGGCGGCGGGGCGATACATCGTGCTGTGTTTTCTGGGCTCGGCTTCCGACCCGCTGTCGCGCGAAGTGTGGCGGTTGCTGACGGAAGAGCGTCGCGGGCTGTTCGACGACCGGAATGCCGCGTTGTTCGGCGTGTCGATTGATCCTGCGGACAGGGACCAGCAAAGGTTGCAGGAATTTCTGCCGGGCGTGCATGTGTTCTGGGATTTCGATCACCAAATCAGCCGCCGCTACCGGGCGCTGGCTCCGGCGGGTGCGGCCGGCGGCGAGCCTCGGCCGCTGCGGCACACGCTGCTGCTGGATCAGCGGTTGAGAACGCTGGTTGCGGTCGCGTTCGGCTCCGATCCGCGCACGCACGTCGAGCAGGTGGCCGGCCTGCTGAAAGCATTGCCTCCGGTGGCCAGCCAGCGCGGGCACGCGCCGATCCTGTCGGTGCCGCGCGTGTTCGAGCCGGAATTCTGCCGGGAGCTGATCGAGTACTACAACCGGCAGGGCGGCAAGGATTCCGGCTTCATGCAGGACCGCGGGGGCAAGACCGTCGGGGTGATCGACTATTCGTTCAAACGCCGCTACGACTGCGAGATCCTCGACCAGGACCTGCGGCGGGAGTGCATGGTCCGGGTTCACGACCGGTTGGTGCCCGAGATCCGCAAGGCGTTCAATTTCAACGCCACGCGGATGGAACGGTACATCGTGTGCTGCTACGACGCGTCGGTCGGGGGCTACTTTCGCGCGCATCGGGACAACACCACCAGGGCGACCGAACACCGGCGGTTTGCCGTGACGCTGAACCTGAACGCCGAGGAATTCGAAGGTGGCGGCCTTCGGTTTCCGGAGTTCGGGCCGGAGGTGTATCGTGCTCCGACCGGCGGGGCGATCGTCTTTTCCTGCTCGCTGTTGCACGAGGCGATGCCGGTGACTAAAGGCAAGCGCTACGTGTTCCTGCCATTCCTGTACGATGACGCCGCTGCGGAGATCCGGCAGCGCAACCAGGCTTTTCTGGCGGGAGTGACCGAGCGGCGAACGTGAGCGGCGGCCATTCGCAAGCCGCCGGCTTGCGGAAGCGGCCGGAATCCGAGGAGAGTGCCATGACAGGCGGACGTTGGCGGAACGCGATGCCGGGCCCGGGCGTGTGGGCGGCGATTGCGGCGTGCTGTGCGGTGGTCGGACCGGCGGTCGGCGCGAATAGCCCGCAGCGGATTCTGTTCAATCGCGACGTGCGGCCGATTCTTTCCAACAAGTGCTACGAGTGCCACGGCCCGGATGCGAATCGGCGGGAGGCGGATCTGCGGCTGGACGTCGAAGAAGGCCTGACGGCCGTCCGCGAAGGCGGCTACCGGATCATCGACCGCAAGCATCCGGAGCGCAGCGAGCTTTTGCGGCGGGTGCTTTCGGAAGACCCGGATGTCCGTATGCCCCCGCCGGATTTCGACAAGCAACTGACCGCGCGGGAGCGGGCGATTCTGAAACGCTGGGTCGAGCAGGGGGCGGCCTGGCAGAAACACTGGTCGCTGATCCCACCCCGCCGGGCGTCGACGCCGGAGGTGGGCGACGAAGGGTGGTGTCGCAATCCGATCGATCGGTTCATTCTGGCGCGGCTGGAGCGGGAGGGTGTTGCGCCGTCGCCGCCGGCCGATCCGCGGACGCTGGTGCGCCGGCTGCATTTCGACCTGATCGGCCTGCCGCCCGCGCCGGAGGAGGTGGCGGCGTTTCAGGCGGACCCGAGCGAAGAGCATTACCGGCGGCTCGTCGATCGGTTGCTGGCCAGCGAGCACTACGGCGAGCGGATGGCGGTGTGGTGGCTGGATCTGGTGCGGTATGCGGATTCGATCGGCTATCACAGCGACAATCCGCGGCCGGTGAGCCTGTATCGTGACTACGTGATCCGGGCCTTCAACGAGAACAAACCGTTCGATCAGTTCACGATCGAGAATCTGGCCGGTGATTTGCTGCCGAACCGCACGGTCTGGCAGTGGGTGGCGTCCGGATACAACCGCCTGCTGCAGACGACCGAAGAGGGCGGGGCGCAGCCGAAGGAGTACATGGCCAAATACGCCGCGGACCGCGTGCGCAACGTTTCCGAAGTGTGGCTCGGCGCGACGATGGGCTGCGCGGAGTGCCACGATCACAAGTACGATCCGTACACAATGCGGGATTTCTACAGCCTGGCGGCGTTCTTTGCGGACATCAAGGAGAAGCCGGTCGGGCGACGTGAAGCGACGCGGATCGCGTTTCCCGAGCACCAGCGGAAGCTGGCCGAATTCGACCGGGCGATCGCCGCGGCGCGGGAGGAGCTGCAGCGCGAGACGCCGCAGCGGCGCGAAGCCCGGCGACGTTGGGAGCGGCGGTTGGTCGCTGAGGGCGCACTGGACGCGGTGACCTGGGGACCGTGGCGATTGGTCGGACCGTTTGCTGGCGAAAGCTTCGAACGGATCCACCGCAGCGAGTTCGGTCCGGAGAAGGACGCGACGCTGACGGCGACGTACGGGGAGCGGACCTGGAAAGAGCAGCCGAAATGGAAAGACGGGCAGCCGATCGCACTGCCGTCCAACCCGAACGCGGCGTGGTACGTGGCGCGGACGGTGGAGGTTCCCCGGCCGGCCACCATCGCGGTTTCGCTGGGCAGTGACGATGCGATCCGCGTATGGCTGGACGACACCCTGTTGCTCGATCGCCTCGTCCAGCGCGGTGTCGCGGCCGATCAGGAAAAGCTCACGCTGAAGCTCGAACCGGGCAAGCACCGGCTGGTGCTCAAGATCACCAACGCCGGCGGGGGCGCGGGATTCTATTTCCGGGCCGAAGGAGCGGAGATTCCGCCCGAGGTGGCTGCGGCCCTGCGTGTGCCGGAAGGTGAGCGGACCGCGGCCCAGAAGCGGCGGGTGGCGGAGTACTACCGGCAGGTGGCTCCCGAATTGGAACCGTTGCGCAAGCGGCTGCGGCAGTTGGAAAAGGCGCGGGCCGATTATGAGAACTCCCTGCCGCTGATGCTCGTGACCATCAGCACCACGCCGCGTACGGTGCGGATCCTGCCGCGGGGCAACTGGATGGACGACAGCGGCCCGATCGTGCAGCCGGACACGCCGGCGTGCCTGCCGCCGCTGGGCGTGGCGGGACGCCGGGCGACGCGTCTGGACCTGGCCCGCTGGATCGTCGATCGCCGCAATCCCATGACCGCACGGGTTTTCGTCAACAGGCTGTGGCGGCTGTTCTTCGGTGAGGGCATTGCCCGCACCATGGACGATCTGGGTGTGCAGGGCGAATGGCCGTCGCACCCGGAACTGCTCGACTGGCTGGCCGTCGAGTTCATGGACAGCGGCTGGGACGTGAAGCACATGGTGCGGTTGATCGTCACGTCTTCCGCGTATCGGCAGTCGTCTGCGGCGACTCCCGAACGACTGAAGCGCGATCCGGACAATCGGTTGTTCGCGCGGCAGGGGGCGTTTCGGCTGGATGCGGAATTCGTTCGGGACGCGGCGCTGGCCGTCAGCGGATTGCTCGTGCGAACCGTCGGCGGACCGAGCGTCAAGCCGTACCAGCCCGCCGGGTACTGGGCGAACCTGAATTTCCCGCGGCGCAAATGGGTCAAGGACACCGGCCCGGCGGTGTATCGCCGTGGCCTGTACATCCACTGGCAGCGGACGTTCCTGCATCCGATGCTGTTGGCGTTCGACGCGCCGTCGCGCGAAGAGTGCACCGCTCAGCGACCGCGGTCGAACACACCGCAGCAGGCGCTGGTCCTGCTGAACGATCCCCAGTTCGTGGAGGCGGCGCGGGTTTTCGCCGCACGCGTGCTGCGAGAGGGCGGCGCGGATTTCGACGCACGCGTGCAGTGGGCGTTTCAGCAGGCTCTGCAGCGGTCGCCTACGGCGGTCGAACGCGATACGCTGCGGCGGATCGTCGAGCGGTTTCGTGAAGACTATCGAGGGACACCGGAGGCCGCTCGGGCGCTGCTCGAAGTGGGCGACCGGCCGCCACCGTCGGATCTGGATCCGGTGGAAGTGGCCGCGTGGACGGGGGCCACTCGGGTGATCATCAACCTGCACGAGTTCATCACGCGGTACTGACCGCCGGTCGTTGGGGCGGAAGTGGCCCACCGAGGGACGCGGGGACGTCGATCCGGACCGCACCTGGGGTCGGCGGATCCTGGTCGGATGCCGCGGTTGCACACCGCTGTGGCCGCGGCGCAACCCGAAAAGCCAATGGCATCGGGAAAGTTTGTGGAATCGTGTTTTTTTTCGCGCATAATCAATTCGGTCGGTACCCGTTTTGCTATGCCGGGACGGGTGCGGGAATCGGCGGCGGAACGGTAGAATGGCTTCGGACTTCGGCTTGCTTCCCCCGGGGAAAACGCGGGTTGGCCGAATTTCGGACTCAGGTATGACGATCGATCCAGCTACGGTCGGTGAAAGGATGGAATCGAATTCATGCAGTTGAACCTTTCGCAGCAGATGAAGATGAGCCAGCAGATGAAGCTGGCTCCGCGGATGATCCAGTCGATGGAGATTCTCCAGCTGCCGATCATTGCGCTGGCCGAACGGATCGAGCAGGAGCTGGAGGACAACCCGGCATTGGAGCTGGTGGAAGTCGACGAGTCGGCTCCGGTGACCGAGCGGAAGTTGGAGCTGGAGCGGTTGCGGGAAGAGTCGAAGCCGAGCGCCGAACAGAAGGAACTGGTCGTCGACGTCGAGCACGGGGAGGCGGATTTCGAGCGGCTGGTGGAGTATTCGCTGGAAGTTCCCAGCGACGAGGAGATCGGCTTTCGGCCATCATCGAACCGCATCGACGAAATATCCGATGCGCGGCACGACGCCTTGGCCAATGTCGCGGACAAGGGCCAGACGCTGCACGAATACCTGCTGGAGCAGCTCCACTTCATGGATGCGCCGCCCGAGATCATGCGGTTTGCCGAATACCTGATCGAAAACCTGGATCACGACGGACGTCTGCAAAGTTCGCTGGCGGAGCTGGTTCAGGTTTACGACGGCGACATCACGTACGAACAGGGCGAGCAGGCGCTGAAGCTGATCCAGAAGATGGATCCACCCGGTGTGGGGGCGCGGGACATCCGCGAATGTCTGTTGCTGCAGGTCACTGATGACATGCCGTACGCCAATCTCGTGCGGGAGATCATTCAGCATCATCTGCAGGACGTGGCCCGTAACCGGCTGCCGCAGATCCAGCGCCGTACCCAGGCGTCGCTGGAGGACATCAAGGCGGCGATCGAACAGCTGCGGACGCTCGAACCGCATCCCGGGAGAGGTTTCGATCGGGAAATGGTGCAGCCCGTCGAGCCGGATGTGTTCGTCGAGAAGACCGACGACGGCCGCTACGTGGTGCGGGTCGAGGACGACAACTACACCCCGCATCTGCGGATCAACCGGCGCTATTGGGAAATGGCACGCAACGGGGCCGACCCGAAGATCAAGGAGTTTCTCAAGAAGAAGATCGAACGGGCCAAGTGGCTGATGGAGGCGATCGAGCAACGCAAGAGCACACTCCGCCGGGTCGCGCAGGCGATCGTCGACCATCAGCGGGACTTCTTCGAGAAAGGGCCCGAATACATCGCTCCGTTGAAGATGCAGGACATTGCCGACGCCGTGGGGGTGCACGTCACCACGGTCTCCCGGGCCGTGGATGACAAGTGGATGCAGACGCCCCGCGGCATCTTTCCGCTCAAACGGTTCTTCGGCGGCGGAACGAAGACCGAAGACGGCTCCGAAGTGCCCTGGGAGGTCGTCCGCAACAAGCTCAAGGAGCTGATCGACAACGAGGACAAGCGCCATCCGCTCAGCGACGAGGCCCTGCAACGCGAAATGAAGAAGCGGGGCTACAATCTGGCGCGGCGGACGATCACCAAGTACCGCAAGCTGATGGGGATTCCGGCGGCCCGCGAACGCCGCGAATATTGAGGTCCGGCATGTCCACACTGCACCGCGGTGCGAGGGAATCCGTGCGTCCCGATCGCGACCGGCGGCTGCCGACGCCCTGCGGGCCCCTCGGCCTTCCTGTCCGGGCGTTGCCGCGACGCCGCGGGATGGAGCGGGGAAACGCCGCTGCAGCGCGGCTGCGTACGATCACGCGGCGTCGTTGGTGAACGCAACGAGTCGCTCGAGCGTCTCCCGGGCCGCTCCGCAGCGAATCGTGTCTCCGGCCACAGCGGCCGCTTGACGAAGGTTCTCGCAGCGGCCGGCAGCCAGCAGGGCTGCCGCGGTGTTCGCGACGACGACGTCGCGGGCCGGGTGCGCGATGTCGGCCAGCACGTTGCGAATCAAATCAGCACTCTGTTGCGGGCTATCGACACGCAGGGCTCGCAGTTCAACCGGCTGCAGGCCGAAGTCCTGCGGTTGCCACGTGTGCTCCAACACCGTTCCGTCGCTGCGCACCTCCAGTGCCAGGGTCGGTCCCCACAGACACACTTCGTCGAGCTGATCGTTGCCGCAGACGACGAAGGCTCGTTGCGTTCCGAGCCGCGCCAGCGCCCCGGCGATCAACCGCGCGGCACGGTTGCTGTTGGCGCCGAGCAACTGATGCTCCGCGGCAGCGGGATTGGTCAGCGGGCCGAGCAGATTGAAGATCGTGCGGAATCCCAGCCGCCGCCGGACGTCGGCCACGTGCTTCATCGCCCCATGGAACAGGGGGGCGAAACAGAATCCGATCCCGACCTCGTCGATGCAGCGGCCGACGTCCTCGGGGGACAGGTCGATCCGCACGCCCAGTGCCTGCAGGACGTCGGCGGAGCCGCTGGAGCTGGAAACGCTCCGGTTGCCGTGTTTGGCCACCGGAACTCCGGCGGCGGCGGCAACGATCGCCGTGGCCGTACTGATGTTGAACGTGTGCAAGCGGTCGCCGCCGGTCCCGCAGGTATCCAGCAGCGGTCGGCGGCGGACGGTGATCGCCGCAGCGCGATCGCGCATCGCCTGCGCGGCTCCAACGAGCGCGTCTTCGTTTTCGCCGCACGCGGCGAAGGCCGTCAGCAGGGCGGCCGCGTCGACCGGATCGGCTCGACCGCCCATCAGCGTCCCGACCGCCTTGCGGACCAATGCTGCGGACGGCCGGCGGCCGGCGAGAAGTTCTTCGACCACGTGAGCAATCGATGGGTCCATCGTCCTGCGATGCCTCTGCAATGCCGTTCGGTTCGGCCGGAGCGCGCGAACACCGGTTGGGCGCCGACGTGTGGGCACGTTGGCTTGCGGCACGATCGGAGTGAATACGGTGGCGGGCGGCCAGCGGCGTCGTCGATCCAGTGGGCGCTGGGCATTGTGCAGATCGGACGTAGCGGCGGCAACGCGCCGATGCATCCGCCGGTTTGCAACGGCTCTTCGCGTGCTGTATCAATGCCGCTGCGAAGGTTCCGCGAGCGGCTGGGGCGAACGGGGCAACGGACGTCGGTTCCACCAGTGGCCGTGCCCCTGCGAACCCGTTGGGTCCGTGCGGCGGTGTGATGCCCTGCCGCGACGAAGACCGGAACGAGTGGCCGGGACGGTTGCCGGCGCGACCCGAGGCCGGTCGGGCGACGGACGAGAGTACGGACAGAGTCGGGACGAACGCGTGAGAGATTCCTTTTGGCGTTGCACGAGACGGCGGACGGCGGCGGTGGTCCGGTGGGTCGCCGCGCTTCTGGTGCCGCTGTGCGCTTGGGCAGAGGCGGCGGAACCGCCGGTGGTGTCAGGAACGCTCGAACAGCAGTTGATGCGTGTGCCGGCGAAAGATCTGGCCGTGGCGGCACGCCGCGACGGCGACGCGCGACGCGGCGCGGTTGTGTTCTATCAGGCGGCTCTTGCCTGTCGTCAGTGCCACGTGTTCGCGCACGAGTCGCGGGCGGCGGGGCTGGGGCCGGATCTGTCGCGACTCGATCGGAGCCTGACCGACGTGCAGATCGTGGAAGCGATCCTGCAGCCGTCCAAACGCATTACCCCGCCGTACCGCCCTTTGACCGCGCTGTTGGCGGACGGCCGGCAAGTGGTCGGCCTGCCGGTCGAAGAAACGGACGATGCGTGGCGGTTGCGGGTGGTGCAGGGCGGTATCCGCGAAGTCGTGGTTCGCAAAGCCGACGCGGAAGCGTGGCGGTTCAGCGACGTTTCGCTGATGCCGGCCGGACAGGTGAAGATGATCGGTGGCCGGCAGCAGTTTCTGGACCTGGTGGCGTATCTGATCGAGCTGCGCGACGGCGGCCCCGAGCGGGCCCGGCAATTGGAGCCGCCGCCGTCGTTGTATGTGGTCCGGATTCCCGAGTACGAGAAG
>RFHO01000182.1 GCA_003696385.1 Planctomycetota bacterium
AAGGGCGAGCTCCATGAACCCGCCACCCGCGGGCACACCGGATCCAATCCAGACGCCGCAAGCCCGCCGTACGATGATGCTGCGACCGCGCCGCCTCGCCTGGCGCAGGCTCTGCTGTTCGCTTCCCGACGATTCGCCGCCCTCCCGTATCACCGCTTCGCACGACGCATGACTTGCGCTGTCTCTCGCGCGGCGGCGATCGCTCCGGCCTCCACAGACACCGCTCAGAAGTCGGCGTGTTTGGGTGTCCGCGGGAACGGAATACAGTCACGGATGTTCTGCATCCCGGTGATCAGTTGGATGAACCGTTCCAGCCCCAGCCCGAAACCCGAATGGGGCACGGTCCCGTATCGGCGCAGAGCGAGGTACCACTGATAGCTCTCCACGTTCAGACCGCATTCGACCATCCGCTGCTGCAACACATCGAGCCGTTCCTCGCGCTGGCTGCCGCCGATGACCTCACCGACCCGGGGAACGAGCACATCCATCGCCCGGACGGTCTTCCCGTCGTCGTTCAGCCGCATGTAAAACGGTTTGATCGTCCGCGGATAGTCGTACAGGATGACCGGTGCCTTGAAGTGCTCCTCGGTAAGAAATCGCTCATGCTCGGACTGCAGATCGTTCCCCCATTGGACGGGAAACTCGAAGGACCGCCCGCTTCTCTGGAGGATCTCAACGGCTTCGGTGTACGACAGCCGGACGAACCGGTTCTCGGTGATGTTGGCCAGCGTGTCCGACAATGTGTTGTCGATCCTCTGATTGAAAAACTCGAGGTCGTCGGCGCATCGCTGCTGCACGCGGCGGATGACATACTTGATGAACTCTTCCGCCAGGTCCATGTTGTCGTTCAGCTCGTAGAACGGCATTTCCGGCTCCACCATCCAGAACTCTGCCAGATGCCGGGTTGTGTTCGAGTTCTCCGCGCGGAACGTCGGACCGAACGTGTAGCACGCGCCCACCGCACAGGCAAAGATCTCTGCCTGCAATTGTCCGCTGACGGTCAGATAGGCCGGCTTGCCGAAGAAATCGTGTCGGTAATCGAGTTCCGTCACCGTACGCGCCAGCTTTTCCAGATCCAGCGTCGTGACCTGGAACAGCGCCCCGGCCCCCTCGCAGTCGCTCGTCGTGATGATCGGCGTATGTACGTAGTAGAATCCCCGCTCCTGAAAGAACTCGTGAATTGCAAAAGAAACTGCGTTCCGCACCCGCGTCATGGCTCCGAACGTGTTGGTTCGCGGCCGCAGGTGCGCGATTTCACGAAGGAATTCAAACGAGTGACGCTTCTTTTGTAGCGGGTAAGTCTCAGGATCGGCGGGCCCGAGGACATCGAACGCCCGCACGTGCAACTCGATGCGTTGGCCTTTGCCGGGCGACTCCTTCAACTCCCCCTCCAGCCGTACGCTCGCACCGGTCGTCACGGCCCGGATGCGCTCGGCATAACCGGGCGTTTGCGCATCGATGATTGCCTGCAGGTTCTTCAAGCAACTCCCGTCGTTCACTTCCACAAACGAAAAGCCGTGTTTGGAATCGCGGCGCGTCCGAACCCAGCCGAGCACCGTCACGCTCTGGCCGGGCTGACCACTGTGAAGGATTTCGGCAATCCGCTGGCGTCGCATCGCGCACTCCCATCATCCGCCTGTACGTCGTATCCACCGCACGTGATCGATCGCGCGCCGTCTACGTCGTCGCGAAACTACGCGCTTGCCGCCGTGCCGCAGCACACCCCGTTCTTCGCCCGCGCCGCCGAACGATCGCCGATTCTGCGAGGCACTCGTCATTGCATGACATTCCGGCGGAACCGGGATGGCCGTCGACGGCGTCTGCCGACGTTCGTGTCCGGCAGTTCGACCACCGAGCATGCTCGGGCCTGTGGGCCTCTCACGCCGGTCCCCCAAGCCCGCCTCAGAGGAACCACCGCCGTACGCCAGTTGCCCTCATCGTGCCAAACCTGTCCGGCACTTGCCCCTGACGTCACTCATTTGGCGTTGCGCCAGGCTGCGCGGAGGCATTGACGAACAGTTCGGCAATCACTTCTTCCAGCGGCCGATCCTGCACGCTGACGTCTTCGACCTCATAGCGCTGCAGGATCGCCGTAAGAACCCTGGAGATCTCGGATCGCTCCACACGCAGCTTCGCGCGAGGCGGACGCAGCGAAAACACCTCTCCAAAGCGATCCAGATCGGCTGGCACCGTGGCCCCAGCGAACTGCAATTCGATCACCTTGTGGCGGCTGAACCGATCGACGATCTCTTCCAGCGGCCCGTCGTGAATGATCTTCCCCTGATTGATCACGATCGCCCGCTCGCACAATGCCTCGACGTCCTTCATGTAGTGGCTCGTCAACAACACCGTGATGCGCTGTTGCCGCTGATACTCCTTCAGGAATTCCTGCACACGCCGCTGCGAAACGACATCCAGTCCGATTGTCGGCTCGTCGAGAAACAGCACATCCGGACCATGCAGCAGCGCGGCGATCAGCTCCATCCGCATCCGCTCACCCAGCGACAGCTCACGCACAGGTTGCCCTACCAGATCGCGGACGTCCAGCAGGCTGGTGAGCATGTCCAGTCGTTCGTTGAAGACGCGCGTCTCGACCGCGTAGATTTCCTTGTGCAGCCGAAACGACTCCTGGGCCGGCAGGTCCCACCACAACTGGTTCTTCTGCCCCATGACCAGCGAAAAACGACGCCGATACGCGTTTTCCCGTTTCCACGGCACAAAGCCCAGCACGGTCGCTTCCCCAGACGTCGGATAGATCAAACCCGACAGCAACTTCAGCGTCGTCGTTTTTCCCGCCCCGTTCGGTCCGAGGAAGGCCACCATCTCGCCACACTGTATGGAGAAGCTGATCCCGTCGACAGCCCGGACGGTCTTATACTCACGGGCGAACAGACTGCGGATCGACGCCAGCAACCCAACCTTTCTTTTCACATGCACGCGGTACGTCTTCACCAAGCCGCGCACAGACACCGCCGGCGCGCCTGCTTCCCGGGCCTCCGCCGCCTGTCGAACGCCCGCTTCCGTCATCGATGTGGTCGGCATTTCCGTTCACGTCTCCGCAAAAGCGCGGTGACCTCGACGCCTCTCTGCCCTCTGTACGCCAAACCCAAGCACCACTGCCAATCAAACAGCCCGGCCACCGAAGCGACCGGGCTGCTCTGTCTCACGCCCCACCTCTGGTCCAGACCACGTCGCCTCCTCGCCCGAGCGTCATCTGGTCGTTTTGCCGCTGCTCCGTGAGTTGCACATCGGCGCCGCTGACGAACCTTCCCGTTGCCAACGCTACCTTTGTCGCTCAATTCAGCTTCGCCGTCCGCTCCGCTTTCAGCAGCTCCACATAGTCCAACGTAACCTGCAGCACTTCATCGTTGTAATACGTGTCCGGGAAAATCTCCCGACGCTCGGCCGCTTCCTTCTCCTGCCTTTCGTCCTTTTCGTCCTCCTTGCTCAACCGTTCCTCTTCCGCCCGCTCCTGCCTGAGCTTCTCTTCGTTCAGCGTCACCGTCTTTCGATTCTTCTTCGCCTCATACCGCTCAATTCGGCGCATCAGCCGCCGGAATTCCTCGCTTTTGGCAACACGCTCGGCCGATGCTTTTTTCAGCTGCGACACGACCGCGGCCGAAACGAGCCCGTAGTCGCGGTGCTCAACCGGCGCCACTCGATCGAACGGCAACGCATTCTCCAGTTCCGCTTCGCCAAGATCCATGTGATCCCACAGAGAAGGCAGCACGACGTCCGACGGCACACCCCGATTCTGCGTACTATCTCCGTTCACGCGATAAAACTGATTGATGGTCAACTTCAATGCTCCTCGATCGAGCCGACCGAAGAAGCGGAACAGGTCGCCCACCGGCATCACATTCTGAACGGTCCCCTTCCCGTGCGTCGAGCTGTCTCCGACGATGATCCCCCGGTTGTAGTCGCGGATCACACCGGCAAAAATCTCCGAAGCCGACGCCGACAGCCGGTTGCACACCACGACCAGCGGCCCCCGATACAGGATGCGCTCGTCTTCGTCGTCGTGGGTCGTGACCCGTCCTTTCTGGTCCTTGACCTGGACGATCGGTCCTTCTTCGATGAACAGTCCGGAGACCTCAATCGCCTCCGTCAATGCACCACCTCCATTGAACCTCAGGTCCACAACGATTGCGTCTACGCCGCCACGCCGTTCGAAGTCCTTCAAGACCTGGGCGACATCCCGCGCGGTGCTCTTGAAGTTTTCGTCGCCCCGTTGTGCGCCGCTGAAGTCCCGATAGAACGAAGGGATGTTGATCACGCCGATTTTCGCAGACCGGCCATTGGGAAGCCGCTCCTGCGAGTTGATAATTTCTCCTTTGACCGCCTGCTGGTCCGAAAGATCGATCTTCTGTCGGACCAACTCTATCTCGATCGGCTCGGCCGCACCTTCGCGAACGACCTTCAGACGGACCGTCGTACCGCTCTTCCCGCGGATCAGGCGCACGACGTGATTGAGCTTCATTTCAACAACATCGACGTACTCTTTTCCGTCCGGAGCCACGGCGATGATCTTGTCCCCGACCTGCAACCGTCCGTCCTTGTCCGCAGCACCTCCTTTGATGATTTCGGCGACGACCGTATAGCCGTCCTCGCTTCTCAGAGCGGCGCCGATCCCCTCCAGACTCAGCCGCATCGCAATCTGAAACTCCTCCAGCGACTGCTTCGACATGTAGCTGGAATGCGGATCGAAGCAGTGCGCCAAGGTCGAGAGATATGTTTCGAGCTTTTCATCCGGCTCGGTTTCCTCGAATGCTTTGCGCAACGTGTGATAGCGCTTGTGCAGACGACGGCGAGCTTCCTCGAGCGACACTTCCTCCAGTTTGAGATTCAACAAGTCGTACTTCACTCGCTTTCGCCAACGCTCTGCGGCCTCCGACTCGTCAGCGGGCCACGAGAGGCTCTCGCGGTCAATCACCATCTCTTCGTCCTGGGTGAAGTCGTGATCCGCATCGACGAGCTTTTCGGCCAACTGGAGCCGCTGCCGGGTCCGCTGCAAGAACCGTTCGTAGACGGCAAAGCAGAAAGAGACGTCACCTTCGTGCAACTGGTCGTCGAGCTTGTCGCGGAGCGACCGGAATTCATCCAGGTCCTGTTTGGTAAAATAGAGTTTCTGAGGGTCCAGCGCCTTGAAGAAGCGTTCCCAGAGGTGACGCGACACGTCATCGTCGATGGGACGGCGGCTGATGTGGTACCGCTCGATCATTTCGCAGACCAGGCGTGTGGTTTTCTCGATCTCCGTATCGGGCTTTGCCAACTGGGCGGCAAAGATCGTCGTAGCCACGAGCACAAAAACGCTCAGTGTCAACGAGCGGGTGGCCCGGCGGGATTTGTGTTCGGACATCAGCGATCCCCTTTGAAACGAGCGCAGCAGCCGCGTGCCTACGGTACTCCAGCGACGCGTGTCCGCCGACGGAACGTGCTCACCGCATCTCTGAAGTGGACGGTGTCAAACGTGCGAAGTGCCTCCCCGAACGGAGCGTCAAACCGTTTCGAACCGCAACGGGATGTTACCGCAGGCGGCAGACCCCGACAAGAGCCGCTGGCGGTGCGGGAAGCATGCTCTGCCGATGACCGCTGATAGTTCAGGAAGGGTCTGAGCCGAAACTCGGAGGCGCCATCTCGGACGCCCGCGCATCCCGCGCAGCACCGTGGGACCGCCGCCGCGGTCCAAGCCGGCTCAAGCCCGAACGGCCCCGAGATGTCATGTTCCCGGCGCATCCGGCCAGCCAGAGCGGTTCAAACGGGGCCCGGCGGTCAACCTGCGCGGATCCAGCACCAGGTGTTTGATCCGGCGCCGTTTCCAGGTGTAGGTGACGTGCACGAGTCCGTCGCGAGACTGGATCACTGCCGGATAGCTGAATTCCTGCCCCGCCTCCCGTTCAAGCACCGCGACAGCGAACCAGGTCTCACCATCGCTCGAAACGGCAAGATTCAGCATTCCCCGGCGTCCCCAGCCGTTTGGTCCGGCGCCCAAGTGATTGTAGACCAGGAGATGGCGCCCGTCGCGCAGGGTGACGGCATCGATGCCGGAATTGGGATTCGGCAGTTCGGTCGCTTGCAATGGGGTCCAAGTCCTGCCTGCGTCGGACGACCGGCTGGTCACGATGACACCCTCCCGCGTTCGACAAAGCATCTGCAGCTTTTGGCCGCCGTGACGCAGAAAAGTGGGCTGGATCGCATTGTATCCGTGCGGATTGGGCACCGGTCCGATCCGCTCCCAAGTGGTGGCCGGGCGTCCCTGCTGCAATTGGACACGTTCGACGTGCACACGCCAACCGTCGTGCTCGGTGGATGAACCGCACAGCAGCGTTCGGCCATCCTCCAGCAGAACCGGTTTACACCGGACCGGGCCGAGGATCTGTTCGGGCAGTCGGTAGCGGTGTCGGAACGTGCGTCCCCCGTCAAAACTGATCAACTGTTCTCCCCACCAGGCGCTGGGACTGGGCCCCACCTTGAAGAACAGCAGGGTGGGTGCATCGCCCGGAGGTTGGAACAGCACGGGGTTCCAGCAGGGATACCGGAGCGTTGTGTGCTGAACGCCATCTGCCCACTGGCGCGGGCGCGACCACCGCACGCCATCGTAATAGGACACCCAAATCCCCACGTCCGGAGCTTTTTCCCGCGTGCCGCCGAACCACGCCGCCACCAGACCTCGTGCCGTCTCACAGATCGTGGACGCGTGGCACTGCGCGAACGGAGCCTTCTCGAAGACGAACTCCTCGGTCACCAATCCGGGAAACCGCGCCGGGGGGGAGGTTCGCGCCGGCTCGGGTTGCTGCGCATGCGGCTCGTAGCGCCGGCACGCCTCGTGGCGCAAGAAGTACAGTCGGCCGTCTTCCGCCCCGATCAGCAGATCCGGTCGGCCGTCGCGGTCGAAATCGCACACGGCCGGGCTCGATGTGTGCCCCGCAATGTTGCGGCGAGCCAGATTCCCCACGCGTCTCAAAACGATCTTGCCCGCCCGCGTGCCGCAGTTGCGGAACCACACCGCATTTTCCGAGTTGGCCAGCACATCGCTGCGGCCGTCTCCATCCCAGTCGACGACGGCCAGCTTCACGCGACCACTGCCGCCGCAACTGCGGGCGTTCAGACGCAATGGCCGCCCCGCGTCGTCCACAAAAGCCCGTTCCGGTCGGCCGACCTGCAATTTGTCGCCCGCGGTCTGCAGCGGCGCGATCGTCAAAAAGCCTTCATGGTCGAGCATTACCAGCCAATGGCCGTCGCGCCCCGCCCAGCGAGTAACCAGCGGCGTCGTTCGCCATTGCGTGACGCATTCCCGGCTGTGCGGCGACCACCAATTCCAACGCGGTCGCGGAGGCCCTTCCGGCCAGACGCCCACCGCCCACTCCACGGGACGGAGTGCGGACAGGTGGCCGTCCGCCGTGCGACGCCCCCACAGCAAACGCCCCCAGATCGAATTCAGCACGACGATCCGATCCGGTTGCGTGCGGGAAACGAACACGGAAAGCGTCGTGTAGCCCCACTTTGCTTCGCACGGTCCCTGGACGGATCCGTTCCGGCCGGCCGTGATACGCAGCGTCTCCCCGTCGGCACGCAGCGTTCGCGGAGCGGACCAGCGCGGCAAACCGGTCGCCGCCAGCCCGAGATTCTCGAACAGCCCGACATAACCTGCGCTATCGCCGCACAGAATGTCCTCGTCGCCGTCGCTGTCCCAGTCCACGACAAACGGCGTTGCCAGCGCCCCGAACTTCAGGTACCGGGCCTGCTGGCGAAAGTACACCGGCTGACGGAATACCGGCGCTCCCGCACGCGTCTTTCCGGTGTGCTCGACGAGCGCCACACGACCATCCTCATCGCCGACGACCAGGTCCATGTCGCCGTCGCCGTCCCAGTCGCATGCGGTCGGCGTGATCATCTGCAGATCCATCGCCAACCGACGGCCGTCTTCGCCCAGCAATCGCCGTCCGCGGGCGAACCGCGGTACCCTCCGTGTGCCGCGGTTCTCGAAGTACGTGAACCCGTCCAGAAACTCACCGCACAGCAAATCGAGGTCCCCGTCGCCGTCGAAATCCGCCAGATTCGGGCTGGGCCATCCGTAAACGTCGATGTCCGCCCCTTCCGCCCGCAGCCGCCGCGGAGGCGTGTCGAATTGTGGCCGCTCGTCGTTTCCGGTGTTCTCGATCCAGTAGACGAAACCGTGCAACGGTCCGTTTCGCCAACGGCCGGTTGCGTCGTACGCGGCGTCCCATCCGTAGTCGCTCCAGTCGCCGATCCCCGCGACGATGTCGTGGTCGCCGTCGCCGTCCAGATCAGCCAGCCGCCACATCCGGGCACGCGTCGATCCCGCGTGAATCCGCGCGGTGGGATAGATCGTCCGAGTCGTCTCGAAATCCCCGGAAAGGAACGCCGGGTACTCCCGGTTCTCGCACAGCAGCCGCGGGCGCCCATCCACGACGCTCAGTTGCATGTTCGCTCGCGCCGGCCCCAGTCGGACTCCCGGCTTGAACACCGGCAGCCGCTCGCCGGCACGCCTGCCGGGATTTTCGAAGAAATACACTCCGTTGGACGGTTTGTCCGGGCAGGCGACCAGCAGATCCATGTCGCCGTCGCCGTCGAAGTCCAGTGGAAACGGCCAGGCCCACAGCCCCACCCCCAGATCGACCACCAGTCCCGGGTGGTTGTACGCCAGCGGCTTCAAGTCGGCGCCGTCATCCACAGCTCCCGCACCGTTCCCCCCGGCCAGCAGCGCGCACACGGCCGCACGAAAAATCGCCGTCGCCCGACTGCAAGCGGAGGTGTGCGACACCGTAGCGCCCCTGCGCCGCTCGCTCGGCCGATCGGTCGTGTTCATCGTGTTCCCTTTCAAGGTCGCCCCCCGGCGATCATTCCGGCGATCGACCGGATTGATCGCCGTTCCCGTGACGATACGCGATCACCCGAACCCGCTCCAGCGTGACCAGACCTTCTTCGATCATCGTCTCCAGCACCGGCAAAAACGACGCGATCCGCTCCGGTTTGTCGACGATTTCGATGACCATCGGCAGGTCTTCCGACAGCCGCAGAATCTTCGCGGTATGGATTCGGCTGTGGGCGCCGAAGCCGAGGATCCCGCGCAGCACCGTCGCACCCGCCAGCCCGTGCTCACGCGCGGCAAGCACGATCGCTTCATAAAGCGGCACGCCCTCGTGCTTGTCCGACTCGCCGACGAAGATCCGCAACAATTCGGCTTCTTCCGGAAGGTGCATCGCGCGCTCCCTCTGCTTCGAATCGGCCCGGATCTTCACAGTTCCCCCGGCACAGCCGCTGAGATCGCCGATCACGATCGCCGCCCCGCCGCCCCAAACGGTTCGCCGACAGCTTCCCGCCCCGCAACGCCTGACGGCACCGGCCGACCACGGCCGCGAATGCCGCCCACCGCTAACCCCGCACCGCCGCGCGCTACGCTCCACGCTCCGGGTCCGAGCAATCGCGTTCCGCCTGCGCCAGCACGTCGTTCATCCGGTTGACGGCGTCGAGCGCCGAGCGTACCGACGACGCCAACGGCTCGAGATGCTCTTCGGCAAAGGCGCGGCTGTTTTCATCGTCCCACTCTTCCCGAACCGCGGCCCACACCTCATCCAGGTAGTCGAGGGCCTTGGTCAGTCGCGCTGCCGCCGCCGAAAGATCCGCCACTCTCCCCACGCCGTTCACCCTCCCACGTCCGGCCCGATCACGTCGAAAGGAATTTTCCCGGTCTTCTCCTGTGGCACGTCGACGGGCGATGCGTCGTCCTCTTTGCCGCTTCCCGCAGCAATCGGCCCGCCCGATGCTCGACCATCTCCCCGTGCGTCGGCCGCCTGCCCGTTCGCAGCAACATCGATGTCGAACCGCAAATCCACGACCGGCAGCGTCCGCCCCGCGCGCTCCGAGCCGCTCGCGGACGGACACCCACCGCACGCCCGAGCCCCCTGTGAACCAGCTCTCGCCAACCCGCGCAGGCGACGCAGCACGATGCTCCCCGCGAAAAGCACCAACCCCAGCACGACCAGAAGCTGCAACCGATAGCCGTCCACCGCGACGCAGTACCTCCGACACCGCTGACCCGCCCCGAGGCAAACCACCGCTCCGCCGGCACAGCTCCACTTCGGCGAGACCGCCACAGTCCACACTGACGCTTTGACATCCCGGCCGACCCGCACGCTATCGGCCGGCAGGGCCGACAACGCGGCACACCGACGCCGCGGCCGCCGACTCCGCCGAGGGTGCGTGCTTTACCGACACGAGGAACCTCACACGGCCCCGACGGGAGCACGCCGCCACTGCGACTCAGGCCCCATGCGTCACCGCGTCTTCGTGAATTCGGGGCCAGACCAGCACGAACGCCGTCCCCGTCTGCGGAGAACTCTCGACGGCGATCTCGCCGCCGTGCTCTCGAACGATCTTCTGGCTCACGGCCAGTCCGATACCCGTGCCGCGCGCTCCCTTGCTGGATCGAAACAGATCGAAAAGGTGTTCCCGCATCTCGTCCGGAATGCCGGGACCGTTGTCGTGGATCCGCACAAACAGCTCATCGGTTTCCCGGCGGTATCCCGTCTGCACCACCACCCGTCCCTGGTCCTGCCGCTCCACGGCTTCGATCGCGTTCAACCCGATGTTCAGCACCGCCCGGTGAATTCCGTCCGGATCGAACAGGCTGCGGGGCACGTCCGCCCCGGGCTCGTACCGAACCGCGACGGCCGCCTCCGCGGCCCGACCGCGCAGCAGTTCCACCACGTCGCCCACCGTCTCGTTGAGATCGGCCGGGATCAATTCGGGCTTGCGCTCCTTCGAATACGTGAGCATGTCCATCACCAGATTGTAGATCTTCTCCTGGTTCTTTTCGACGATCTGCCATCCCTCGCGAACCAGCTCCGAATCGCCTTGCCGAAGCCCCATCTCAACCAGGTGTCCTCCTCCCCGCATTCCCTGCAGAATGTTCTTGATGTGATGACTCAGCACCGCGATCGTCTGTCCCACGGCGGCCAGTCGTTCGGCCGTCACGTAGGCCTCGCGGAAACGGTGATCTTCGATCGCCAGAGCCGCCTGACGCGCAATGGCGATCAGCAAACGCAGCTTTTCTTCGTCGAACTGCCCGCTCACCGGCGCCGCGGGCGATTCGGCCCGGGATGACGTCGTGTCCAGGTAAATCACACCATTCAACTCGTAGCGTCCCTGCATCGGAACGCACATCGCTTCGCGGATCCCGGCCCGCAGGATGCTCCCGCTGGCAGCGAAACGGCTGTCCGCAGGCGCGTCGCGAGTCAGCACTCCCTCGCGTGTCTTCAACACATACTGCACGATGCTCCGCGACACCGGCATCCGGTCCCCCATGCGTCCGGACCGCCGGTCCCGAAACGCCTGCGGTCGCAGCTCACCGGTTTCGGGGCGGCGCAAAAACACACATCCCCGATCCGCCCCCACCACGTCCAACGCCACGTCCAGGATCCGATTCAGCAACTGATCCAGGCCGACGCTCGGCGTCACCGCCGCTTCGGCGATCTGATACAGCACCTGCAGACTGTTGAGTATCTGCGCGGCAGACGCCGCCTCGGTCGCCGAGCCCGCCAGGATCGACGCATCACCCGTCGACGTTACCTTTCCGATGATCTGCGACGCTTCCGGAACCAGTTCCGAATCCAATAGATCGATGCTCGCCGCCGCCAGCTCGCTGCTGGCATCCTCGTCGCGGACCGCCACCACCAGCGTCGAACGTCCCAGCTGAATCTCGTCGCCGTCTCTTAATTCCTGTCGCTGAACTCGCACTCCGTTGACGTACGTGCCGTTGGAACTCTGCAGGTCTTCGATCACGAATGCACCGTCGCGGCGACACACCCGCGCGTGCCGCCGCGACACTTCGGTGTCACGCAACCGGATGTCGTTCTGAGCGGCTCGGCCCACCGTCGCTTCGCGCTCCACGAAGAACCGTGCCCCGCGGTCGGGCCCCTGCACCACCAACAACGTCGCCACCGACACGATCCGATCCGTCCCAGTTTGAATCGTCGCCAACCCTGCGTCGCCCAGCCTCGGGCGCCACAAACTCCCCACGCCGTCACCGCAGAACCCACGCTCGGGACGACGCCGACTCCGATCGCTGTCAGTTTGCGAGCTTCCCCAGGAAAGTCAAACTGTGCAACAATCCAGCCAGAACCGCTCCTCCGGTATCACCCCTTCGGCCGCGCACGACCCTCGACACCCACGGCCCGTCGGCACGACCGAGGGACCGGTCTCCGACCACGCCGCCAAACCTGGGAGCGATGCATGCCCGGTCACCGACATCCGTACGAACAGCGGATCCTCCAACCGTCCCGCACTGCGCAGGCCGAGTCCGATCGCCCAAGCGGCCCCCGTGCGGTTGCCCGCGGCCTGTGCGCCCTGGCGGCCCTGCTGTTCGCGCCACGATGCGCTCCCGGGCAGCACTCCGGGCTCCGGCATCACCCCGCCTCCATCGACCTCATCGTCGAAGTCTCCGCCGGAAATCATCCGCGCGACACGACACCGCTGATCGCGGAGATTCCCGCCTCGCTCCTTCCCCAGAGGCCGATGCACTTCACACTGACACGCATCGCCGACGGCGCCGCCGTCCCCGCCCAATGGATGGGCCCCGAAATCGCCACGCTCCGGAAAACGGCCGGCTCCCCGACCGCACATCGGCGCGCCTCCACCGATCGGCCATCCGCCACTCTGTGCTGGATCCTTCAGCGCCCGCTTGCCTCCGGTTCCGCGCGACGCTACCGCCTGCGCTGTTTCTTTGGCGACGCGCCTCACGCCCCTGCGGCGGCTGCCCGAACACCACCGCCGCTGCGGACCGTCCGCAAGCCCCCGACGCTTCAAGTCGTACAGGGCAACCGGACCATTCTCGAATACGCCATCCAGCGAATTCCCTTTCCCGATCGCTCCCGCTCGTTCTATGACCGCAGCGGAGAGATCCACCCCGTGTTCACGCCGCAGGGGAAACGGGCCACCGACGCTTTCCCCCCCGACCACATCCACCAGACCGGAATCTGGCTCGCTTGGCCGAAGGCCCGCTATCGCGGCCGCCTCGTCGACACCTGGAACAAACACCGCCTGCTCGGCCGTTTCGATCACGCGCGACTGCTCCGCCACGCGGGCGGTCCCGTTCTCGCCCACTTCACCGCCGAACGTATCCACCGCGTCCCCGCCGACGACGGAACACAGCCCCAGGGCACCGCGCCCCGCTGGCAACCCGCCCTCCGTGATCGATGGGACGTATTCGTCTTCGCCACGCCGGGCGTGACCCTCTTCGATATCGTGTCCCGTCAGCGCCCCGTCGACGAAACCCCGTTCGAAGTTCTGCAATACCACTACGGCGGAATGGCCATCCGTGGGCCCCGCGACTGGTCCGACGCCTCGCACTGTCGCTTGCTCAACGACCGTGGCGACGACCGACTCGCCGGAAACCTTCAGCCCACCCACTGGGCGGCACTGCAAGGCGACACACGTCACGGCCCGCTGACCATCGCCGTGTTGTCCCATCCGTCGAATCCGCGCTCGCCACAACCCGTGCGGATTCACCCGCAAATGCCGTACTTCTGCTTCGCCATCAACGCACACCGACCACTGACCATCTCCCGGACTGCACCGCTGGTCAACCACTACCGATTTGCAATCCTGGACGGCACGGTCCCCCGCGAACGTCTCCAGCGACTCTGGCAAGACTTCGCCGATCCGCCCGACATCACCGTTCACCCGGCAGGACAGCCCTCGCGCTGACGGCCGCCCCCTCGCAATGACGGCCACCGCCGACGGTCCGAACCCGCGAAACCACCGAACGCCCGCCGCAGCCATCCAGCCGCACAGCACCCAACACCTCAAAACCGCAAGCACGCCTTCCCGGTCGCATTCCGGGAACGATTGGGTAGAATTCGCAGGGCAGACGCGGCAGCGCCCGCGCGCACCTCAGGACCAGATTCTGGTTTCCGGACGATATGGCCAACCGGCCGCGGACCGGTCGCCGTTCGAACGAACGCTTCCCCACACCAGCAACCGCACAAACGAGAGTCGCGATGCGCCGGATTCTGCTCAAATCCAAGATCCACCGCGGACGAGTCACCGAAGCCAACCTCCATTACGAAGGCAGCGTCACCATCGACGCAGCCCTCATGGAGGCGGCCGACATCGCGCCCTACGAACAGGTCCAGATCTACGACATCACACGGGGAAGCCGACTGACGACCTACGCCATCCCCGGACCGAACGGCAGCGGCGAAATCTGCATCAACGGCGCCGCCGCACATCTCGTGCAGCCCGGCGATCTGGTCATCATCTGCAGCTATGCCGAGTACGAAGCTGCAGAGCTGAAACACCACCAGCCCCGGATCGTCCATGTCGATGCCCGCAACCGCGTCGCCGAGCGGCCCGAGCAACCCCCTGCGACCGCCCCACGAACCGCACGGCCGCCGGAAATGCACGCGCAAACACGCCCCTGCGCGCCCGGTTGATCCGCCGCGTAAAGACGCCTCCACCGCAGGCTGCAGGTCCGACACCGTCCGATGAATGTCGAAGTCCTGATCCCCTACCTGTTGACCGGCACAGCCATCGGGATTGCCACGTTCGCAGTCCGCGGCCACATCGCTGCCGCACTCGATCTCCTCGTGGACGACTTGCGCGGAAAACTCAAACGCCTTCGTATCGATCTCCCTCCAGATCGGCTCCGAACGCTCACCATCGCACTGCTCGTCGCGGACCTGCTGTGCTTTTTCGCCCTCTGGTGGCTGTTCCGCGGGCCGTGGTTGGGCGGCTTCCTCGGCATCGCCGTACTCGGCCTGCCCTGGTACGCCATCCGCCGCCTGGCCGAACGACGACGCCAGCAGATCGAAGACCAGCTCGCCGACGCGATGGTTTCCCTTTCCAGTGCCATCCGCGCGGGACTTTCCCTCGCCCAGGCTCTCGAAATACTGGCCCAGCAATCGCCCTATCCACTGCGCTATGAATTTCGCCAGATCGTCAACGAATACCGCATGGGCAAGCCTCTCGAAGTCTGCCTCGACGAAGCCCGACGGCGCCTCCGCAGCGAAAACTTTGCCCTGTTCGCCGCCGCCATGCAGGCCAGCCGCGCCAGCGGCGGCAAGCTCAACGAAACCGTCGAGCGGATCGCCCATTCGGTCCGCGAACTCCAGCGACTCGAACGCAAAATCCTCGCCGAGACCGCCCAAGCCCGCTCTGCAGCCTTCTACATGGCCATCACCCCTTTCGCCATCCTCGCCATTTACTACTTCGTCGTCGATCAGCAGAACACCGTCCGGCTGTTTACCACTTTCCTCGGCCAGATGATGCTCGCCACCGCGGCACTGTTGAACCTTATTGCCTACCTCTGGGCCCGCCGGATTCTCAACCCGGAAATCTGAACGCGCACCGCGCCGCGCCCCCACAATCGCCCGCACGCCCGGCCCGCCCCATGGGACGCAGCACGCCACACGACTCCCCGGCGAATCCGCCCCATTGCGCACTGCGCTGCGCGAACAACAACGTCTCCGGACGGCCGGAGAAATGATCCAGCGACAGCCACACCCGGCCGTTCGCGCGCTGCCGCTCCGCGTCCCTGGCCGGGTCCGGCCTCCAGCGGACGGTCAGTCGGCCACAGTTCACAGTCCGCCTGCACCCCGCCGACGCACCCCCACATGCCCCCGGGTCCCGCCCATTTTCGCTCGCCCGACGCAGCTTACTCGACGATCTCCGAGTTGTGCTCGACGACCGCCTGGATGAACTCGCGCGACCGGCATTTGATGAATAAACGATTTCCCGAGCGCCTGATGAATACGTCATACAGCAATGGTTTGATGCCGACGATCGACGCAAACAGCACGAGCAACAGCGCGACGCCACATACCATTTCGCTCTCGCTGGGCTCTGGGGGCCATCCCAACGCTACACGTAACGGCTCAACGAGAGCCGTCGTTGCCCATGCCGCCAGGACCAAATACAAAACAGCCTGCACACACCGAAGAACGCGCATCCTCATTTGAAACGCGGCACGATGTTCCGGACAATACGGGATCGCCACCTCGGTTGTGCGGATAACCGCCACCCCGGGCGCCACCAACGGCAAATGGTCCTGCGTGTAGCTCAGCAGTTCGTCCGGTTCCTCGCCGCAGACTACGCACCTTTTCGGCATCCGAAATGCTTCGGCGTCTCGGATCGTCACACAGCACGCGCTGGCCACCTCTTCCAGCGATCTCCGATCTGACTGCGTGTTTCGCATCATTCATCCCCCAACGACCTCGCCACGGACGACGCCTCCCCCATCTGACCGGCACGTCCCTGCTCGCCGACGTCCATTTTGCTCTCAAACTTCCCCTCCCACCAGCCCCCGACGACTCGGAAGCCGCGTACTTCCTGCAATTGCCACCGGTTTCCACACTGACGCGCGTGCCCCCGACGGACCTCCCTCGCGCCGACACTCCCCCCGCTGCCACACACGCCACATTTTTCGCCCCCACGCCCCATACCACCGCAGCGGCGTACAGCAAACCGGTCCGGAGCCCACCGCCGGGCTCCCCCCTCCTCTGCGCCCGCATGAGCCCTATTCACTTCTCTCATTCACCACGCCTTGAAACCACCGCGCCTCCCTCTGCATTTCGCGCGATACTACGCCGTCCACGACGCCGCCCATGCACCTCCCCCCACCGATTCTTGTCCGAACACTCGCACCCATAATCCCAGCACCACACGCCTCCAGATATCGCCCACCATCTGAGCCTGCGCGACAACAAGCGCCGACACGTTGCGCCCGCTTCAACGGGACGGCAATCAAATGATCACGGCCACCCGGCTTGGCCGAACCGCTCCAAATCATAACGCGGACTCCAATGGACCTGCCATCAGATGATCGCGGAAACCCAGGCCTCGGCCGACGGCACGATCGACCGCGTGCTGCTTCAATGGGGCCGCGATCAGATGATCGCGGAAACGCTCTGCACCGCACGGGTGCGTATGCCAATGTACCGAGCTTCAATGGGGCCGCGATCAGATGATCGCGGAAACAACAAGCAACGGGCCACGCACGCGGCGGCCGTTGATGCTTCAATGGGGCCGCGATCAGATGATCGCGGAAACGAGCTGGAATGCGTGAGGTGAATGATGGCTGAAGCACGGCTTCAATGGGGCCGCGATCAGATGATCGCGGAAACGGATTTCATCATTGCCAAGGAAGCAATGGACTACCACGCTTCAATGGGGCCGCGATCAGATGATCGCGGAAACTGCGGAAGCAAGCCTGTGACAAGGGCGGTTTCTTTGGCTTCAATGGGGCCGCGATCAGATGATCG
>RFHO01000183.1 GCA_003696385.1 Planctomycetota bacterium
TCGCCTTCGTCGCGTTCCAGGAAACCGGGGATGAACAGTTCCTTCGTCAGCGTATACAGCTTCACGCGTCCGGTTTCGCCGTAGTCGACCAGTCGTTCGTGATCCTTGAAGTCGACCACTTCGATGACCGCCCGCGGCTGCGGCGCGAAGTAGGTGATCTTGTAGTTGTCTGCCGGATCGAACGGCTTGCTGGCGGCCAGTCCCATCAGCGTGTTGCCGTAAGTCGGGGTGATGAACACACCGTCGAGCAGCTCTTCGCGGGCGAAGCGGTACCATTGCGGCGTGAATTCCGTGCCACCGCAGAAGATGCCCGTGATGCCCTTTTCCTTCAGGCTGCTGCCTTCGTCCATCAGCCGCAGAGCGAGCGCTTCCAGCAGCTTGGGCGTGGTGAACATGCAGCGGATGTTGTCGTGACCGGCGGAAAGGATGGTCATCGCCTGGTCGATGACGTGATCCTTGTATTCTTCGGCTTCCTTCACCCGGCCCTGCCGCAGCAGCTTGACGACCCATCGCGGATCCAGGTCCACCATGAAGCAGATGCCGCCGCGGTACTGCGCCAGGTGCTCGACCGCCAGCCGCAGCCGCCGCGGGCCCGACGGGCCCAGATGGATCCAGTCGCTGCCTTTGGGGAAGTGCTCGTCCGGCAGTGTCTCGCTGAACATCTCATAGTCGATGCGGAAGTCGTCGACGACGACCCGCGTCTTGGGGATTCCCGTGGTGCCGCCCGTTTCGAAGACGTACACGGGTTTGCCTTCCAGCCCCTTCGGCAGCCACCGGCGGACGGGGCCGCCGCGCAGCCACTCGTCTTCGAACAGCGGAAACTTCTTCAGGTCCTCGAAACACTGCACGTCGGTCAGCGGATCGAAGTCCAGCGTCTTGGCCTTGTTCAGCCAGAACGGGCAGCCGGTCTCGGGGCTGAAGTGCCACTGCACGATTTCGCGAACGTGCTCGTCCAGCCGGGCCTTGGCTTCGGCAACGAGTTGGTCGAGGTTGGCGGTGCTCATCGGAGGCTCTTTCCTTCGGGCGAGTGACCGGTCCGTCGCGGGGACGGCACCGGCAGCTTCGTTCGGCAAAAGCGCGTCTGGGGGACGAAACGACGCGATGAAAGCCGGCACCCGTGCCGGACGGTACGTCGGAGACGTTGTGGGAGGCCGCCGCGGCTGCGCACACTCGGCCGATTTCTCCGCGGGGGTCGGAGGGAACGGCAGCATGTTACGCAAGCCAGAGTCGTTTGCAACGCAACTCCGCGGTGCTACGCTCCGCCGGCGTGCAGTGCATGAAGGCGGAGAGCAGTGGCGTTTGGCGGCCGGTCTGCGCCATCCACCCACCGATCGCACGCCGCAGCGCGTGCAGCGTGAGAAAGCCGAGAGCGCCGGCGACCGCGCGGCTGGTCGAACGCGAACCGTGCGAGGAGTCCGACATGCGACGCGTCCGTGTGGGTGACATCGAGCTGGCGGTGGAAGAACGCGGCGCAGGCGAGCCGTTGCTGCTGGTCCACGGTTTCCCGTTGACGCACGCGATGTGGCGCGAACAACTGGCCGGGCTGGCCGACGTCGCGCGACTGGTCGCGCCGGACCTGCGGGGCTTCGGGCAGAGCGACGTGACGCCCGGCGCGGTCACGATGGCCCGTTTCGCCGACGATCTGGCGGCACTGCTGGACGCGCTGGGCGTCGAACAGCCGGTCACGTATTGCGGGCTGTCGATGGGCGGGTACATCGGCTGGGAGTTCTGGCGGCGGCACCGCGATCGCGTGGCACGGATGATCCTGTGCGACACCCGCGCGGCGGCGGACAGTGACGAAGCGAAGGCCAATCGCCGCAACGTGGCCGAACGCGTGCTGGCGGAAGGGCCGCGGTTCCTGTTGCAGGTGCCCGAGGACATCCTGCGGGCCGCACGCGGCGAATCCGAGGAAGAAACGGCGGATACGCCTTCTCGCCGCCGCCGAGCCCTCTCGCAGTTGATGCGCAAGCTGTTTTCACCGTACACGATCGAGCACCGCCCGGAGGTCATCGCGTTCGTGCGCGAGCTGATTCTGCAGAATCGCCCCGAAGGCATCGCGGCTGCTTCGCTGGGCATGGCCGAACGCGACGACGCCACGCCGCTTCTGCCATCGATCGACGTTCCCGCGCTGGTGGTCGTGGGGGAGGACGACGGTCTGTCCGCGGTCGAAGAGATGCGGCAGATCGCCGACGCCATGCCGGATGCCGAGCTGGTCGTGATCGAAAAGGCCGGTCACATGGCGCCGCTGGAGAATCCCGGTCCGGTCAACGAGGCCATCGAACGATTTCTTCGCGGACGCTCGCGGGCTTCGTGAAACCATCCCGCAAACGCATGGCGTGGTACGGATGCCTTGCCGGAGCGGCTCCCCAATCCAGCCATGCGGCTGGTCGCGATCCGCACGCTGCGCCGTCAGCGTGGCGGCTCCTCGGCCAGGGCATGGCGGAGACCTTCGCGAAAGGTCGGATAGCGCAGCGGCACGCCGAGTTCGGTCCGCAGTCGCCGGTTGCGACATCGCTTGCCGAGTCCCTGCACGCGTTCGGGGGCCCGCGAGGAATCGAACACCGGCGGCGGGGCACCCGCCAGTTCGGCCAGACGCGTGTAGTAGTGGCGCCGAGGCACCGGTTCGTCGTCGCTGACCAGCAGTGTGTCCGTGAAGTCCGCCGAAACGACCGCATCGATGGCGGCCACCGCGTCATCCACGTGGATCAGGTTGAGCCAGGCGTCCGGATCCCCGGCGATCGGCTCGCCGCGTCGCAGCGAATCGATCCGCCGCAGCAGCCGTCCGGGGCCGTAAAGGCCCGACAGCCGCAGCACGGCGAGACGTCCGCCACCGGCCGACCTTCGCACGAGCTGTTCGGCCGCCAGTTGCCACCGCCCGGCTTCCGATTTCGGTTCGGCCGGCGTTGCTTCGTCGACCCATTCGCCGGCCTGCTGTCCGTACACGCTGGTGCTGGAGATGTGGATCCAGTGTTCGGTTCGTTCGGCGAGCACTTCCCGCACGCGCCGCAGAACGGACTCGAAAAAGGATTCGCGGTCGGTCGGCGATCCGGTTGCTGCGGCTTCGGTCCTCCGTCGTCCGTCGGGGATGTTGGTCGTGCGTCGCCGGTCCGGGGATGTCGGTGGATCGGGAGCGGCGGCCCACACGACCGCCGAAAACGGACCGTGTGCGGCGAGCCGCGCGGGGGCTTCTGCGGCTGCCATGTCGAGCACGACGGGATGCACGCCCGCCGTCTGCAGAGCGGTGGCCTTGGCAGTGCTGCGTGTGACCGCCAGCACGGTTTCCCCGCGGGTCGCCCACAGACGAGCCAACCGGCCACCCAGGTAGCCGGCACCCAGAATCAGCTTTGGTGGTGATCGGTCCATGGGTGTTCTCGGCGAGCGGCGTCCGTCGGTGCGCGGGCCCGGCCGCGGTGTCGCAGGCGGTGAATCGGCCGGCGGCGCAATGCGGCCGACCCGCGTTCATGCTTTGCTGAGCGGCGCCTCGGCGAGCGTGGTGTAGATCGGCCCCCGCGGCGTCAGCTCGGACTGCAACACTTCCAATTGTGTGATCTCGAATTCGCCAAATGCGGCGTCGCGGTTCCTTGCGAGGATGTCATCCAGTTCTGCGGGCGGACGTCCCTTGATGCGCGCGATCGTCAGGTGCGGCGTGAAGGGCCTTTTTTCGCTGGGGAAGCCGATCGCGGCCAGTTGGCCATCGAGCGCCGTGAACAGTGCACTCCAGGCCAGGGGGTTGTCCAGCCCCAGCCAGACGACCCTCGGCCGATCCGCTCGGGGGAACACTCCGATCCCATGCAGTTCGTCGGTGAACAGCGATTGTGTCGCGGCGGCGCGACGGGCGGCGTCGGCGATTGCGGGAATCTCCGTCAGCGGGGTGTCGCCCAGGAACCGCAGGGTCAGGTGAAGGTTTTCCGGCTCCACCGGCTTGACCGCCCCATCCAGTGCCGCGATCTGCCGCAGCAGCCGCCGCACGGCGCGCGAACACGGCACGCGCACACCGATGAATGCACGTACGCTCTTGCCCGGATTCCGCCCCATGAGCCGAACTCCTTTTGGTGCCGTCACCGCGGACCTCGAACGATACCGCGTGCCGGCGTGTCGAAAAGGCCTTCGCCGCCGCGTTTCCGATCGCGTGGATTGTAGCGGACACTCCGCCTGCGCTGCGGACATCCGCGGTCCCGGTCGCGCCGGAGATGCCGGTCGCGGAAACCACGGTGCGTTTGTCGCGAAAAAGCATGCGATCCATGCCGGCAACGCGAAAGTCTGCCGCGGGTGTGTCCGTTTCCAGTAATGTGAATGCGTGGCGGTGCCGTCGGTGTGCGCCGCGGTCGAGGCTCCGCCGGGTAACGAGCCGCTGAGGTGTCGTCGGTATCGGGCGGCTCCGGTGGTCGCGCGGGGCGTCGCAGGACGGCGGTCGCCGGGGAGGGAAAACCGGGCCGCGCGGCGGACTGCGGAGTTGATCGGCGGACCGCGGGGGCGGATGATAGAAGCGATGGGACGCCGCGGACGGGGCGGGATGTCTTTTCCGCCGCGGCGCCGTCGGTGCCCTCCGGAAGTGCCGACTTCCGCGATCGCGCGGGAGGACGCCGATGCCGCAGTTCCCGCGGCGGGCGGCGGTGCTCGGCCGGCGGCGGTGATGGGTGATCGCTGTCCCCGAGCGTTGCACGGTGCGGTGAGTCGGACGGGCCGCTTCGTAACGGAAGCGTCGCTAGCGGAGTTCATCATGGCCACCAAGAAGTACCTGAGCCTCGAAGAGGCGGCCGAACGGTTGAACGTCTCGATCGAGGAGCTTCGGCGGATGCGCGAACGGGGGGAAATTCGCGGGTTCGCCGACCGCGGCACGTGGAAATTCCGCGTGGACGACATCGAAAAGCTGGCCCGCAGTCGCACGGCCGATTCCGATCCGGAGGTTCCCCTCGGTGGCGGCTCGGCGCTCGACGACGAGCTGTCGGACCAGGAAACGACGATCCGCAAGGGGGGCGACGCGGTGCTGTCTTCCGCGGAGCTGACCGGCGGGTCCGACAGCGACGTGCGGCTGGTGGTGGACGAAAGCCTGCTCCCCGAGCCGGCGGGCAGTGATTCGGACGTGAAGCTCACCGAAGGCGCCGCCGCTCCCTCCGCTTCGCTTCATGATTCGGACAGCGACGTCAAGCTCGCGGGCAAAGAAGCGTTGGCCCGCACCGACAGCGACGTGCGGTTGGCGCCGCCGCCGGAGCTGGCCAAATCGGACAGCGATGTGCGATTGGCGCCGCCGAAGGATCTGACGCAATCGGACAGCGACGTACGGCTGGCTCCGCCGCCCGCGGAAGACCTGAGCCGTTCGGACAGCGACGTGCGGTTGGCTCCGCCACCGGAGCCGGAAAGCGACAGTGACGTGAAGCTGGCCCCGCCGGCGGAGGAGATCGAATTGAGCGGTGCGGGCAGCGACAGCGATGTGCGGCTGCGGAGCGAGGAAGGCGAACCGGCGGCGGTGTCGTTGAGTGAGTCCGACAGCGAGATCCGGCTGGTCGACGACGAGGCTCCGGCCGATTCCGACAGCGACGTGAAGCTGTTCACCGACTCGGCGGCGGACGATCTGAGCCGCACGATGCCGATGGTCCAACAGGGCAGCGACAGCGACGTGAAGGTCGTGGGTGAAGAAGAATCCAGCAGCGACGTCCAATTGCTGGGCCAGACCGCGCCGATGATTCAGCCCAGCCCGGAAAGCAGCCGGATCGACGCGGAACTGGCGGCGCCGAAAAGCTCGCTGCAGCCTTCGGACAAAGGCAGCGACAGCGACGTGCAGTTGATCGGCGAAGAGGAGCTGGCCGCCTCCGGTGCGGATTCGGCATCCGCTCTGGACGACGCCACGGACAACGAACTGGCACTGTTGTCGGACACCGGCAGCGAACTGGATCTGGGGACGCCGTCGGATGTCGGTTCGTCGGTGCTGGTGGGGGACGAAAGCGATTTGTTGGGCAGCGACAGCGGCGTGTCGCTGGGAGGCGAAAGCGGCGTGGCTCTGGCTTCCGAAAGCGGCATCGCACTGGAACGTGCCATGGACAGCGGCATTGCGCTTGAGGGGCAGAGCGAGGATGAAGACATTTCGCTGAAGAAGGCCGACGAAGCCGAGAGCGACATTGCCCTGGAGGGGCTGGAAGACAGCGGCTTCGCCCTGGATGCCGCGGAGGATTCCCACGCCGGGGCGCAACCGCATGGGGACGCTTTGTCCCTGTTCGACGAAGAAAGCGGCGTGTCGCTGGGCGAAGACAGCGGGATCGCCCTGGAGCGGGCCGACGACAGCGGCATCGCGCTGGACGCCATCGACGACAGTGGCATCGCGCTGGAGCCGGAAGGCGACAGCGGGATCGCCCTGGACCTGGGTGAAGACAGCGGGATTGCGCTGGCAGACGACGAAGGCAGCGATATCGCCCTGGCGGAGGATGAAGGCAGCGGCATTGCCCTGGCCGACGCCGAAGAAAGCGGGATCGCGCTGGCCGAGGAAGAGGACAGCGGGATCACCCTGGCGGACGACAGCGGCATCGCACTGGGAGCCGCCGAGGACAGCGGCATCGCGCTCGGACCGGCCGACGACGATGTCACCGCCACCATGCCCGCGATCCAGTCGCAGGGAGCGGTGGACGAACTGGGCGAAACCGCCATCGAGTTCCACGCCGATGAAGCCGGCCAGGAGGTCGACGAAAGCGACTTCGAGATCGGGCCACTGAGCGACAGCGAAGACGCCACCCAGAGCGTGCTGCTGTTCGACGACGAAGAGGACGAAGAGGAAGATGCGGCCACCGTCGTCAAGAAGAAGGAAGTCGACGAGGCGGCCGATGAATTCGCCGAGTTCGATCTGGACGAAGCCGGCGAAGAGGCCCTCGACGAACTCGAGGAACTCGACATCGACGAAGAGGGCGGCGAATTCTTCGAGGCGGACGAGGACGTGTTCGAGGAGACCGGCGGAGTGGCCGGAGCCGCCCGGGAAGTCGTCCGCGTGGTGGCCGTCGAACCGGAATGGGACGCCGTCACCTTCGTCGGCGTGTCGTTGGGCTCGATCCTGATGGCCCTGTGCGCTCTGCTGATGGTGGACCTGGTGCGGACCATGTGGGGCTGGCAGGACTACACCTCGGTCACCGGTCCGATTCTGGACATGATCGCCAATCTGTTCCAGTCCTGACTGGTCGTCGGCCCGTGAGGGACCGTCAGTCGTCGGAGGCGACGTCGACCGCCGGCGGCGGGGGCCCCGTCCGAGCGGGCCGCGCAAGCACGATCAGCCATTGCAAGGCCAGAAACACCAGCAGCGGCACCGCCCACAGCCAGCGCAGCGCTCGCAGTAGCCACAGACTCTGCGGATCGGTGACCGGAGCGAGGAAAACGCGTTCGGCCGGCGTCCGAACGCCTTCGGCCCGTAACGCTTCGATCACCGTGCGCCGTCGTAGCTGATCCAGCGGCGTTATTTCCTCCGGCGACTTCTGCGCCACCACGATCGGCGCATCCACCGCGTCGAAGCGGCGGGCCACCTCGCGGACATGCCGCCGTCCCGCATCGCTCAGCAGCGGCGCGTTCGGCACGAAATCCCGCTCGTCGAACAGAAACTCCGCGGCCGCCGCCCGCCGCTCCAGCGTGCTGCGAGGATCGATCAGTGGAGCGATCAGCAGAGCACCGACCAGCAGCACGAGCGTCAAAAACAGCAGCGAACAGCCGACGGCGGTCATCTGGCTCTTGAATTGTGACCGTTCCGACGCCGTGTCGAAGTGCAGCTCCACCGCGCGACCCCGCCGCAGGGACCGCTCCGCCGCCCAGGCCACCTCGAACGCCCGGACGGCGTGTTGCCACGTCTGCTCGACGAACGCCGGATCGCGATCGCGGGCGGCCGACAGAGCAGCGAAGCGGGTCAGAATCCGCCGTCCCCGCAGGTCGGCGTCGGCATCGCTCGTTGCATCGCTTTCGCCCTCCCGGCGATCGATGGACTCCGCGGTGGGGACCGTGTTCGATTCCTGCTTCGCTTCGGTGCGACGGGCGACGTGTCGTCCCGCCGTCGCGTTCGCTGCGGCGGACGGGCGTTCGTCCGCGGCTTCTCCGTTCTCTGCGTCGGTGTCGCCCCGATCGTCCGTGCCGGTGGCCGACGCGACGATCCGGGCGCGGCCCGCCTGCGGCAGGACGATTTGCAGCGCGGTTCCGCCGCCGGAGAGCGTCAGCAAGCCCCGGCACGGTGCTCCGTCGTCCGGAGCCGGCAGCGGAAAGGCCGTGCTCGCCAGCCAGACGGCTTCCGGCGACTGGTCGCCGGCCAGCGAAATCGTCGCCGTCGTGTAACGGCCTTCGCCCATGCCCCCGGCCACCGCAGACAGGCGGTCGAATCGGCCCGCCAGCTTCAACAGCACGTCCGCCGCATGCACGAACCGTGCGCGGATCGTCTCCGCGTCCACGGTCGGCGGCCCCGCACCGTCCCGCGGCCCTTTCCCGCCGTCCCCGGATTCCTCCCCCGCCGCCTCCAAGCGGGCGGCTTCGGCCAGCGTGCCGTCCTCCCATTGCAGCAGGCGCCAGCGGTCTGCGGGCCGTGCTTTCACCGCGTCCCACACCGGATCGTCCGAAAAGTCGAACACCGGATACAGCACCAGCCGCTCGTCGTGTGCCGCCAGCGTCCATTCGTACAGCCAGGCCAGGTCTTCGCGGCCGTCGAACGCAAGGATCGCCGCCCCGACGGAAACCAGCACCTGCTGTACGGCGTCCGCGTCGACGCGGCGGGGCACGCCGATGAGCACGGCGTCCACGTCCGATCGACCGACCAGAGCCGACCAGTCCGGCCAGGGCGGCGGCCGCGGAACATCGCGCTCCTCGGGCCAATCCGAGCAGTCCACGGCTCCCACGATCGCGTGCTCACGGGCCCGCGCAATCGCCACGGCCACGCTACGCAACGGCCCCAGATCACCCCAGATCGCAAACCGCATCGGCCGCGTTTCCCGTTACTGCTTCGGCTCCACGCTCCCAGCGTTTGGTGACGCTCGCATCAAAGACGAACCGCCCACGACATGCAACCGACACACCCTCGAACCCGACCGCGTCAGGCGCCGTTGCTCGATGCCGGATCCCTCGGACACGCGTCCGCGAGGGCCGAGGAAATGGAGTGGCGGTCGCTCGCTGATCAGATTATTCTGTACTGATGAACCCATCGTGTGAGGAGTTAGCACTGAGACTTGCAGTCCTGCATGTATTTGTGACCGACACGTGACGCTCCGATGGTTGTGCCGCGTCCGGATTGCCTCTGTGTTCGCGTGTACCGGTCGGTGGGCGAGTAGGGCACGGAGTGGCTGGTGGGAATTCGGAAGCGATCTTGTTTCGGGGGACGAACGGGATGTCGAGGCGAAGGTTTCCGCAACGGGCCGTGCTGTGGAAGCGGGCGCTGCTGTGGTCGACGCCGGCAGTGGTGTTTCTGGGAGCCACGTCCTGGTGGTTCGGATCGGCCCGTGCGGCCTTTCACTGGATGGCCGGTCGCGATTTCGTCGTGCACGTCCGGGATCGCGGACCGGGCGAGTACGAGCTTCGCGTTCAGAACCTGCGCGGTGCGCCGTTGAACGTCGTCGGCATCCGCTCGAATTGCGACTGCGTCCTGATCGATGAACCCCGCAAGCAGATCGCACCTTGGGGTACGGGATGCTGGACACTGCGATCTGCCAAATGGGCGGACGGGGGTACTCGTACAGTAACGCTTTTCACAGACGA
>RFHO01000184.1 GCA_003696385.1 Planctomycetota bacterium
CGCCGAGCCCGGGATCTCGATGGTCACCGGCGAAGGCCACGACCAGCCGACGACCGCGAACATGCAGTCCGGCGGGCAGAACGGGTTGCTGGTGCTGGTTGGGACCATGGCACCGGTGGGCCAGTCGCTCACCGTTGCGACCGTGCCCGAGTGTCCGTTGACGCTGGCGACGGGCTGCCCCTGATTCAGGACGATGATTGACTGGGTGGCTCCGAAGTCCGAAACGGTGACCTCGAGCGAGCCGCCAGTGTCGGTCACGCGGGTGCTTCCGAGGTTCTGCGTGGCGCCACCGGCCGTCCCGGCGTCCTCCGAGCCGCCTGCCACACCATCGGCCACTACCGGCATGGTGACCGAACGGCCGGCTGCGGGATCGACGAATCGCGTGGAAGCGGTCGCCCCGCCGGCCGACACGAACGAGCGGCGGCGGAGCCGCGCCGGGGCAGCCTCGACGCCGGAGCGTGCAAAGGACGCGCTGCCGGAAACGGAGGGCACCGGAGCCGCCATCGACACCGCCGCCGAATCCGAAGTACCGCCTCGCGACGATGCCGCCGAGTCGCGACCGCCGATCAAGGTGAATCCCCCGGTGATGCCCGCTCGGCAAACGGGTGACGGACAACGCGGCGGCGGGACCAGCGTTTCCGCGGCGGCGCCGCATCGGTTGCCACCAATCGATCTCCTGGACGAGCCGGAAAACTTCCCGTACGAAATCCTGGCCGAGAAGGCACAGGCCGCGGCAATGACGCTGGAGCGGACATTCCGCGAATTCGGCCTGAACGTGCGCGTGGTCGAGATCGACACCGGTCCGGTGATCACGCAGTTCGAGCTGGCGCTGGAGGCCGGCTTGCGGCTGTCCAAGGTCACCGCTCTGGCAGACGACCTGGCCATCGCGCTGCGCGTGCCGTCGGTACGGATCGTCGCGCCGATTCCCGGCAAGAACACCGTCGGCGTGGAAGTTCCGAACGAAACGCGGGTAATGGTGCGGCTGCGCGAACTGCTGGAGACGTGCCCGAAGGACATCCGCGACAAGCGGATCCCCGTCTTCCTGGGCAAGGACGTCAGCGGCCGGCCGATGAGCGTGGATCTGTGCAAGATGCCGCATCTGCTGATCGCCGGCCGCACCGGCACCGGCAAGAGCGTCTGTCTGAACGCCCTGATCCTGTCGATTCTGATGACGCGGACACCGGAGGAGGTCCGCATGCTGATGATCGACCCGAAGATGGTCGAATTGAGTCCGTACAAGCGGATTCCGCACCTGATGCACCCGGTGATCACGGACATGAAGAAGGCCGAAGCGGTGCTGGCGTGGGCCGTGGACAAAATGGAGGAGCGCTACGACCTGCTGGCCCGCTGCGGCGTGCGACATCTGGACTCGTACAACAAGCTGGGCCGCGCCACCATCCTCCGCCGCTGTGGCATCGACCCGGAATCGCCGGAAGCGGATCAGATCCCCGAGCGGATGCCGTACATCGTGATCATCGCCGACGAAATGGCCGACATGATGATGACCTCCGGCAAGGACGTCGAAGGACACATCATCCGGTTGGCTCAGAAGTCGCGTGCGGTCGGTATCCACCTGGTGCTGGCCACGCAGAAGCCAACCGTGGACGTGATCACCGGGCTGATCAAATCGAACCTGCCGGCACGCGTGGCGTTCCAGGTCGCCAGCCGCACCGACAGCCGCGTCGTGCTGGACGAGATGGGCGCGGAACGACTGCTTGGAAACGGCGACATGCTCTACCTGGCCCCGGGAACCAGCAACCTGCATCGCGTGCAGGGGACGTTCGTCAGCGACGAAGAAGTACATCGCGTGATCGACTTCTTTGCCGACTGCGAGCCGCAGTACAGCGAAGAGCTGGCGCGGGTCAGCGCGCGGGCGGCAACCACCCGCGGGCCGGGCGGCGGCGGTCCTCGCGATGAACTGTACCCTGAGGCGGTGGAGATCGTGATCCGCGAGGGCCGGGGCAGTGTCTCGCTGCTGCAGCGCTGCCTGGGCATCGGCTACGGCCGAGCCGCCCGATTGATCGACTACATGGCCGAGGACGGCATCGTCGGCGACTACAACGGCTCGCAGGCCCGCGAGGTGCTGTTCACCATGGAGCAATGGGAAGCCCTGAAGGCCGAGCAGTCGGCCGAGGCCGCCGCCACGTGAACAGGGCGGTGGCGACGGATCCACCGGTTCCACGTTCCGGCGTCCCCTCGGTGGCGTCGGAACGCATGGTGGTCATAATCGGCAGGCCGTTCCGCCGTCTGCCTGCACCCTTGCTCCCGGGACTCAACCATGGACCAGCCCACCCTGTGCTTCGACGCGCATCTCGATCTGGCCTGGAACGCGATCGAATGGAACCGCGATCTGCAACAGCCGGTCTCGCAGGTCCGCGCCTGGGAGGCCAACTTCCCCGACGCCGTTCCCGGACCGTGCACCGTTTCCTGGCCGGAACTGCGTCGGGGGCGGTTCGGCATCGTGATCGGCACCCTGCTGGCCCGGCTGCACCGGTCGCAATCCCCGCTGACCTTCTATCGGACCAACGAAGCCGCGTCCGCCGCCTGTCGCGGGCAACAGTACTACTACGAACTGCTCGAGCGTCAGGGAGCTCTGCGGGTCATCGGTTCGGCCGATGAGCTTCGCCGGCAACGCGACGAGTGGCTCGCGGCAACGGCCGAAGATGCACTGGACGATACGCCCATCGGTTTGATCCAGAGCATGGAAGGAGCATGGGGCATTCTCCGTCCGGCCGACGTGGGCGAATGGTTCGAGCGCGGCCTGCGGATCGTCGGGCCGGCCCATTACGGCCCCAACCAGTACTGCCACGGCACCGGCAGCGAAGGCGGACTGACCGCCGCCGGCCGCGAATTGCTCCGCGAGATGCACCAGGTCGGCATGCTGCTGGACGTGACCCACCTGGCCGACCAGTCCTTCTGGGAAGCGCTGGATGCCTTCCCCGGCCGCGTGCTGGCCAGCCATCACAACTGCCGCGCGCTGGTGCCGGGTGACCGGCAACTGGACGATCGGCAGATCGAGGCGCTGCTTCAGCGAAAGGCGGTGATCGGTGTGGCCTTCGACTGCTGGATGCTGAGCCCCGGCTGGGTCCGCAAGGTCAGTTCGCCCGAGGACGTCTCGATGCGGCAGGTGGCCGATCACATCGACCACATCTGTCAGTTGGCCGGCCACTGTCGAGCGGTGGGGCTGGGCACCGACCTGGATGGCGGCTTCGGCAAGGAACAGACACCGCACGACATCGACACGATCGCCGACGTACCGGTGCGGCTGGGTGAAGAACTGCGGCGACGCGGTTACTCCGAGGAGGACCTGCGGCGGATCTTCGCCGACAACTGGATCGAGTTCTTCCTCGATGCATGGAGCTGAAAGCCCGGCGTCTGCGGCCCCTGCTGGCAGCCACGATGTTCGAACGCCCGGCACACGCCGAGGCCGTGGGCGCCTGACGGCGCACCGCGCCCGGACATCGCTGTGACGCGAAGCAACGCGGATTCATGGCGTCCCGGGCTTGCCCGTCGCCCGCGCGAGCACGTCCACCAGCGCCGCGACACGGTGGCGACGAACCGTCTGCAGCCGGTCGTCGCCTGCGCATGCCGCCGAACGGACAGCGACGACATCCGCACCGGCAGCCACGGCGGCCGGCACATCGTCGGCCCGCAGACGCCCGGCCAGAGCGACGAACAACCCGCGCCCTCGCGCCGCGGCGATCGCGTTCTGCAGCCGCGGCGCCGGCAGGGCATCCCACAACCTGCCGGAACGCTTGTCGAATGTATCGACGAGAAGGCCCGCGCAGCCGGTGGCCGCGGCGGCCTCCACGACCTGCTCGATCGGAGGACTCGCGGCGCGGTGCTCGTCCGCGTAAGCGACCGCGACCCAACGGGCACCGGGCAGGGCCCGCTCGGACAGCGATCGTCGTACGGCCACCCAGGCGTCGAGCCAGTCCGGCCGCCGTCCGCAGCCACTCAGCCCCAGCTTCGCGTACGCCACATCACAGCGCTTCAGTGCACTCAGCATCTCCCGGCGCCGATCTCCCTCGCCGCCGAGCCACTCGCCGAGTTCCCCGAGCGCAATGCTGAGCAGCGGACCCGGACCAGTCCCCCGCTTGTCACACTTCGGTGCGGAACGCCGGAGACGATCGTGCACCGCGCGGATCACCGGGGCATCTGCCATTCCCAGGGAACCGCGTCGGGGCTCTTTGACGTCCACGACGTCCGCCCCGCCGTCCACCGCCGCCTGTGCCTCGTCGGCATTCCGGACCGAAACCAACAGCGCCGGTCGGCATCGCGCCAAGCGGCTCTGCGCGGCCGTCGTGCCGCGGCCCACCGTGGTGTCGCCGCCGTCATCGAGCATGACACGCCGTGCGTCCATTGCTGCACGTGTCCTTTCCGTGGCGGTTCCCCGATCGCCCCTTTGGCCGCGCCAACCCGCCTCCCTACTTTGGCGTGATCGGGTGTTTGCCCCCTCCGTCCGGTCGGTCATTTCGCCGCCCGCCGGAAACGCACGCAGACCGGATCCGCCACTTCGAGTTCCACATCGGTCGGAGTGAGTCTGCCGGTGTCGGCATCGACCCGCAACACGACTACATTGTCGCTGTTCTGGTTGGCCACCAGCAACCAGCGACCACTGGGATCGGGAGCGAAGTTCCGCGGCGTCTTTCCTCCGCTGGGATGGTGCTGGATCAGCTTCAGCCGCCCCGAATCCTGGTCGATCGCAAACACCGCAATGCTGTCATGGCCCCGATTGGAACCGTACAGCCACCGGCCGCCGGGATGGACGCGAACTTCGGCAGTGGTGTTCGCTCCGTCGAAGTCCGCCGGGACAGTGGAAACGGTCTGAAACGGTTTCAGCCGCCCGGTCTTCGCGTCGAACGTCAACGCCGTGATCGTGGACGCCAGCTCATTGATGACGTACGCCCACCTGCCGTTGGGATGGAAGGTGAAGTGCCGCGGTCCGGAACCCGGCCGAACCGACACCCAGGGCGGATCGTTGGGCAACAGCCGGCCGGTCGCCCGATCGAACCGGTAGACCAGCAGCTTGTCCAGCCCCAGATCGGCCGCAATGGCAAACCGGTTGGTCGCATCGAGGTTGATCGAATGGGCGTGCGGTCCGCGTTGGCGGGCCGGATCGACGCTGCTGCCTTCGTGCTGCACCAGCGAAACCGCCTCGCCGACCCGGCCATCGGCGCTGATCGGCAACACGCAGACGCTCCCACCGCTGTAATTGGCCACGAGCACGAAACGCCCGGCGGAGTCGACGACCAGATGACAGGGGGCACCGCCTTGCGTGGAAGCGTGATTGAGTTCGGCCAGCGTTCCATCGTCGCGAATGCGGAACCCCGTTACGGCGCCGCCGGGCCGGCCGCGGTATTCGCCGACTTCGTTGACGGCGTAGAGAAACGGCCCCTTCGGATGGAGTGCAAGAAAGGACGGATTGGTGGCCTCCGCGGCCACCCGCAGGTTGCTCAACCGGCCCGTGGCAACGTCGAGGTCCGCCAGATAGATCCCCTTGCTCGCGCCGCGTGTGTATGTGCCCAGATAAACGTGCATGGGATCCGCCGCCGGTTCGGCGGCTTCGAGCGCGGCACAAGCCACGCTCAGCAGCCCGATGGCACAGAGCACCGCAGCGCCGAAAGCCGTTCCGTCTGTGATTGCCGATCTCATCGCTCACCTCGGACTGGACGCCGTTGAACCACCCGCGCCCTGACCGTTCCGTCCTGCGCTCCGTTGGGCGCGACCGCCGGTGGAACCGGGGACGGACCGCCGCAGCGTTCGACACGGGAAGGGGCACCGGACGACGACGCGCAGACACTTCCTTGGCTTCGGCCCGGATCCGCATGCGTTCCTGGCGTCCGAGGACCGCCGGCGATGCGACCGTCAGGCACCCTCTTTGGAATCTTCGGCCGGTGGCGCGGTTCGGCCCACGTCGAGCACGCTGAGCAAGCCGGTCGAGAAGACGAAGTTCTTCTGGTCCACCTTGCCCAGTTCCGGATCGCTCTGGTCCAGATGCACGAAGACGATCTCCGCTTCCGCGACCAGGCGTTCCCCGACGTGCGCCACACACTCGACCGAACCGCCTTCTTCCCGGGCGTCGATCAGCTTCGCGGTGTACACGATGGTTTCGCCCGGCTCGACCCAACCGTGAAAGACGATTTTCGGCACCTTCGCCAGGATCACGATGTGTTCGAAGCCGTGCGTTTCCCCCAGCAGGATGCCGCCGGTCTGTGCCATGCCTTCGAGCATCAACGAAGCGGGCATCACGGGAAAGCCCGGAAAGTGATCGTGCAGGTGCTCTTCGGCCAAGGTCACGTTTTTGACGGCCTTGGCCTGCTTGCCGCTTTCGAACTCCACGAAGCGGTCGATCCAGAACCAGCGCATCGGTCAGCTTTCCATTCGAATCACGGTGTGTTCGTGCCGCACGACCGGCCACGGCGGCAGGCAGTGTGGACTGCAGCGGCCGTCACGGGCGACGGTTTTCGGTCCGGATCACGGAAGGTTCAGCAGCCCGCCGTCGCGGCGGTTGGTCAATCGGCGATAGACGTCCCCGTCGATGTGGTTCGCGACGAACCGGACCGTACCATCGACGAACAGGAACTGTGCCCCGCCCGTGTGCCAGGAACCGAAACCACCGACGAAATCGGTCCCGACCGGTTCCCTGGGGTTCTTGGCGGTCATGCTGGGCGTGAAGCCGCCGGCCACCGACCGCGGCGTCCTGTTGACGGGCGTTCCGCCGTTCCGCAGCGTCGCCCGCGTACCGGACATCCAGCCGAAATCATCCGGCAGGTTCGCCTTTTCTCCGACCAGGATCGTGTACCTCTGGCCGTCGGTCACATCGTCGACCGAAACGGAGCTGTTCCAGAACAAAACGCCGTTCTGCTCGGCATCGATCGGTTTTTCCTCGTCGTGGTGACAGCCGGCGTAGTTGCTCGGTGTCCGCTCGGTGGAATACCCCACCTGCGGATCGGACGGGCAGACGAGCACTTCGATCATGTGTTCGGCGACCTCGTCGTGCACACGGGAGTATACGCTGCGGGAGAAGTCCACTCGCTCGAACGCGTTCCGCTCGCCGATCTGCGGCAGGATCTGCACGATCCAGCCGATGTGCAGGTGCAGCCCGGGCACGTCGGCCGCGGCCCGCCGCGCACCGGCGGCAGCGCCTTCACCGCCGTCACCTGGCGGGACTTTCGCGCCGTCGCCCGGCTGGTCCGAACCCGACTCCGGAGCCTCGAGCTTTTGCCGCGCGGTGCGGTAGTCGGCCAGCGTTGCGATATCCGGGGCGATTTCGTTGATCACGGGTCGCTGCGTGTCCACCACGCCGGGTGGAAACGTCTGGTGCGATTGATGGTACGCGTGCAGGGCCAGGCCGATCTGCATCAGATTGGACTCGCACGATCGCCGTCGCGCCGTCTCGCGAGCCTGCTGCACGGCCGGCAGCAGCAACGAG
>RFHO01000017.1 GCA_003696385.1 Planctomycetota bacterium
CATTCGGCACGAGACCACCGAGCAGGTCGTGCAGGTGCTGCGCCAGTATCGACAGGTTCTCGAGCAGTACGGCATCACGCCCGGCCCGAGCCTGCGCGTGGTGGCCACCAGTGCCGTCCGCGAAGCCCAAAACCGCATGACGTTCCTGGATCGTGTGTACATCGCCACGGGAATCGACATCGAACCGATCGACGACGCCGAAGTCAGCCGAATCACCTACATGGGATTGCGGCCGATTCTCGCGCGCCATCGCGACCTGGCAAAAGCCGACGTCCTGGCCATCGAGGTGGGCGGCGGCAGCACCGAGCTGCTGCTGATCCAGGAAGGGCTGGTCACCGGAGCCTACAGCTATCGGCTGGGCGCCTTCCGTCTGCGGGAAACCCTGGAAGCCTTTCGCGCGCCGCGGTCGCAGATCCGCAGCATCATCCAGAACCAGATCCAACAGACCGTGGAGGAAATCGTCGCCAATGTTCCCCGGCGGGATCGGCTGCAACTGGTCGCGCTGGGCGGCGACATCCGTTTCGCGGCTCATCAGCTGCGGCCCGGATGGTCGTCGGAAGGTATCGCCCGCATTTCGGTCGACGAACTGGAACGGCTGACCAACGCGATCCTGCCGCTGACCGAAGAACAGATCGCGCGGCGGTACAATCTCCAGTTTCCTCAGGCCGAAACGCTGGGACCGGCACTGCTGACCTATCTCCTGCTGGCACGCCAACTGGGGCTGAGCCAGATAGTCGTGACCAACGTCAATCTACGCGACGGACTGCTGCAGGAACTGGGCACGCGCGGCCGGGACTCCGAACACTTCCACCGACAGGTCCTGCGTTCGGTGATCGATCTGGGCCGCAAATACCGCTTCGATGAACCGCACGCCCGGCACGTAGCGGCGCTGGCCGAACAACTGTTCGATCAGCTCGCCGACGAACATCATCTGGGCGACCGTGAGCGGCGGCTATTGCGGTATGCGGCCCTGCTTCACGAGATCGGTCAATTCATCGCCCAGGCCGGCTTTCACAAGCACACCCAGTACCTGATCGAAAACAGTGACGTCTTCGGACTGACGCAGGAGGCACAGCGTCTGGTGGCAATCATCGCCCGGTACCATCGCCGGGCGTCGCCGAAACCGACGCACTCCGCCTACATCGGCCTGCCGCGCGAACAGCGGATCGTGGTGAGCAAACTCGCGGCGCTGCTGCGGCTCGCCGATGCGCTGGATCGTTCGCACGCACAACGGATCCGGGCGATCCGCTGCGAACGCGACCAACGCCGTCTGGTGGTACACGCCGCCGGCGTCGACGACGTGGCCCTGGAACAACTCGCCCTGCGCGAAAAGGGCTCGCTGTTCGAAGACGTCTACGGCTACAAGCCCGTCCTGTACGCCGCACCGAACGAGCCGGACGCAGAGGGGGTCGGCTGATCGCTCACGCAATCGCGTCCGCGACGCGTTGCGATCGGCCACGTTCCGATCCGTGGCGGGCACGCTTCCGTCTGCATCGCGTCCGGTGAGGTGCGGCGACACCGACGCCGGCCACAGGAACACGCCGGTCACCAGCGCCGGCGCCACGCCGCAACACCGCAAACGCGGCACCCGCCCCGAGTGCTCAGACCTTTCCGAACAGCGTCTTGCCGGTGGACATCAGGTCGTCGCACGCCTGCCCCAGGCGTGCCGCTACACTCGCCTCGGCGTTTTTCAGATAGCTGCGCGGGTCGTACTTCTTCTTGTCGCCCACTTCGCCGTCGATTTTCAGAACGCCGTCATAGTTCTTGAACATGTGGTCGGCAACCGGACGCGTGAAGGCATACTGCGTGTCGGTGTCGATGTTCATCTTCACCACGCCGTAGCGCAACGTCTCGCGGATCTCTTCCAGCGGAGTGCCCGAGCCGCCGTGGAACACCAGATCGAACTCCGCCTCGGGACCGTACTTGGCGATGACGGCTTCCTGGCCCTTCTTGAGGATGTCCGGCCGCAGCTTCACCGCTCCGGGCTTGTAGCTGCCATGCACGTTCCCGAACACGGCCGCGAACAGATACCGCCCCACGCCCTGCAACGACTCGTATACCTTCAGCATGTCTTCGGGCGTGGTGTACAGCTTCTCGCTGGCCACGCCGGAATGGTCGATGCCGTCCTCTTCACCGCCCACCACTCCGGCCTCGACCTCCAGGATGATCTCGTTTTCGGCACAGAGCTTGAGCAGTTCGCGCGACAGCCGCATGTTCTCTTCCAGCGGCAACTCGGAGGCATCCAGCATGTGCGACTGGAACAGGTTGTTCTGCCCGGCGGCGCGGCGGCGAGCCGTTTCGGCAATCAGTGGCTTCAGGAACGAGTCGATGTACTTGGGCTGGCAGTGGTCCGTGTGCAGCGCGATCAACACCTCGTAGCGTTCCGCCAACCGGTGGGCCGCCTCGGCCAACACGATCGCCCCGAGCACCGGATCCTGCACGTTCAAGCCGGACGCGAACTTACCGCCCCCCAGCGAAATCTGGATGATGCCGTCGGATTTCTTGTCGGCAAACCCTTTCAATGCCGCGTTCAACGTCACCAGGGACGTGATGTTGATCGCCGGAAAGGCATAATCGCCGGCTTGGGCGGCATCCAGCATGGCAGCGTATTGTTGCGGTGTCGCAATCGGCATCTGTTTCGACTCTCCTCTCGCCCAGTCAAACGGTTTGCAAAGACTGCGGTCGGCAAGTAGCGGTGTCCGAACGACCAAACGAGCGGGTCGAACGCCCGCCCGGCTCGATCCCCACCGCTCGATTTGCCCGAGCCCCCGGCGACGCAGCAGACCATCACGGGGCTCGGCCGATGACGTCCGGTGCCGAACAGGTCGGACCATACGGTGCCGGCCGACCGCACTCCGCGGTGTTCCGGCCAGCAAATGCCGCCCCGGCGCTGCCGGGACGCGAACGGCCCATCCACTGACCCGCGAAGAAAGGCAATCTCACGCAGCGACGGCCCGCGTCGGGAGACTTTGGGCCTGACGCACCGAAAACGGCGGCGTCACTTGCCCTCGTCCTGGTCTTCTTCCTTTTTCTCGCCGACGACTTCGGGCTCGCCGGTTTGCTCGGCGGCCTCGAGTTCCTCTTCGGCGACTTCGGTCGGAGCCTCGACCTGCACGACCAGCTCGTCCGGACTGACCGGAGTCGTCACACCGTCCGGGAGCTGCAGGTCGCCGACGGTGATCTGGTCGCCGATGTGCAGTTCGTTGACCGAAACCTCGATTTCCTCGGGCAGCGCGTCCACGCGCGCTTCGATCTCCAGCTCCCGCAGCGGCTGCATCAACACGCCGCCCTCGAGCGTACCCGGTGCCGTCCCGTGCAGGACGATCGGGACGGTGACGGTCACCACTTCCGACATCTTCACGGCCTGGAAGTCGACGTGCAGGATGGCGTCGTCGACCGGATCGATCTGGATCTCCCGGATCAGCACGTTCAGCACCTGGCCATCCAGCGCTGCCTTCAGCACGGCATGCGTGTGCTCGTGCCGAATCAGGTCCTCCACGGTCTCGCGTGCCACGACGACGGGAATCGTCTCGCGCTGTTCGTCCGGATCCTCCAACTTCCCGCCCCAGTAGATGATGCCCGGAACCAAACCACGCCGACGCAGCCGGCGACACGCCGTGCTGCCCAATTCACTCCGCCGGTTCAGCGTGACCTGTTCGACTGCGGTCTGACCGCCCATGAGTCTGATTCCTTCCGCTTGCTGCCTCTGCTTGTCTGCGCCCACGGAGGTGGCGTGGCCGGGCGCACACCATCAGCGACGCCGATCACGGTGCGCCGCCGTCGGGGAAGCCGGTAGGATAGTCGTTGCCGATCCGTTTCTCAACGGACCGCGATCGCGGACGGAATCCCTACGGCAATCCGCGCGAATCCGGAGGCTCGAGTCTGCGAACGCCACCGAGCCGCCCCGCGCACGACCCGAGCACCTCGAACTGTCGTGTCGCGGCGGCCCACGCTCCCGCCGGGCCCCGCAAAGGCGGCATCAGTGGCGAACCACCGGCGGTTCGGCCGCAGAAACACGAACAGCGCAGTACTTGAACTCGGGGATCTTGCCATCCGGATCGAGCGCATCGACCGTGAGCACGTTCGCCGCCGCCTCGCGGAAATGGAACGGAATGAACACCATCCCCCGCTCGACCGTCTCGTCCGCACGGAGCGTCAGTGTGATCGCGCCGCGACGGCTGGCAATCGTCGCCCGCTGCCCGTCGCGCAATCCGAGCCCCTCCAGATCGTCCGGATGCATGGCAGCGAACGCTTCGGGCTGCCGGGCGTGCAGCGTCCGACTGCGGCGGGTCATGCTCCCGGTGTGCCAGTGTTCCAACACACGTCCGGTCGTCAGCACCCACGGATAACCCTCGTCGGGCCGCTCATGCGGTGGCCGATATGGGCACAGCACGAAGCGTCCCTTGCCCGATGGTGTGGGGAATCCGGCGTCGAACAACACGGCGCGGCCGTCGCCGTTTTCCGGATCCGGGCACGGCCAGAGCTTTCCGCTCATTCCGAGATTCTCATAGGTCAGCCCACGGTAGTTGTCGGTCAGCTCGGCGAACTCTTCGAAGATCTCGTGCGGCCCCGCGTAGTCGCCCCGCAGCCCGAACCGCTCGCTGACCTCGCACAGGATGTGCCAATCCTCGCGCGCCTGGCCCGGAGGCTGGAGAACGCGGCGACCGAGCTGAACGCGGCGGTCGGTGTTGGTATACGTGCCATCCTTCTCGAAGAACGAAGCCGCCGGCAGGATCACGTCCGCAAACTCGGCCGTCTCCGTTGGAAAAATGTCCTGCACGGCCAGGAATTCCAGCGATGCCAGCGCCTTGCGGACCTTGTTGACATTTGGGTCCGACAGGAACGGGTTTTCGCCGAGGATGTACATCCCGCGGATGCTTCCCTCCAGGGCCGCATCCATGATTTCCACGACCGTCAGGCCCGGTTTCGGATCCAGCGGCCGCCCCCAGGCGGCTTCGAATTTCGCCCGCACGGCCGGATCGCCAACGGGCTGATAGTCGGGAAAGACCATCGGAATCAATCCGGCATCGCTGGCTCCCTGCACATTGTTCTGGCCGCGCAGCGGATGCAGCCCCGTTCCGGGTTTGCCGACGTTGCCCGTCATCAGCGCCAGAGCGATCAGGCAGCGCGCGTTGTCGGTCCCGTGGACGTGCTGGGCAATGCCCATGCCCCAGAAGATCATCATTCGATCGGACTGACCGATCGTCCGGGCGATGGCCCGGATCTGCTCTGGCGCGACACCGCAGATCCGCGCGGCCTGCTCCGGCGCGTAGTCGCGGATCACCAGTTCCCGCAGTTCGTCGAAGCCTTCGGTCCGTGTGGCGATGAACCGGTGGTCGACCCAGTCGTTGCGAATCAGCTCGTGCATCACGCCGTTGTAGAACGCGACGTCCGTGCCGGGGCGGATCTGCGCGAAATGCTCGGCGAACGCGGCCAGCTCGTGTCGCCGCACGTCCACCACGATCAGCCGCTTGCCGGCCCGCGCGGCCTGCTTGATGAAGGTGGCCGCCACCGGGTGGTTGTGGCACGTGTTCGAACCGGTCACCAGGATGACATCCGCGCGGGCGACGTCGCCGAACACGTTCGTGACGGCCCCGGAGCCGATCGTCTGCAACAGCGCCGCCACGCTGGTTGCATGACACAACCGCGTGCAATGGTCCACGTTGTTCGTGCCGAAACCGGCCCGCACCAGACGCTGGAACAGATACGCCTCCTCGTTGGAGCACTTCGCCGAACCGAAACCGGCCAGAGCGCCGCTGCCATACCGGTCGCGGATCGCGCCCAGCCGGCTGACCAGCAGGTCGATCGCCTCTTCCCAGGTCGCTTCCCGAAACGCGTCGAAGAACCGGCGATCCGTCGCCACGCCGGCCGATCCCCGCGCCCCGCACTCCACAGGCGACGCGTCCCGCAGTTCGGCGGACAGCGGTCCTTTGGGATAGAACTCGCTGCGGCGGATCAGAGGGACCCGTAGACGATCCGGGTGCAACGCATAATCCCAGCCGTAGCGCCCCTTCACACACAATCGGCCGTGGTTGACCGGGCTTTCCCGCCCCGTGACTTCGACGATCCGTTCCGGCGTCGCATGCACCGTGATCGCGCATCCGACGCCACAATACGGACAGACCGTGTCCACCGCACGGGTTTGCCCGCGGGGCAGCAAATCGCCGGTGATCGGCTTGTTGGTCAACGCCCCGGTCGGACACACGGCGACACACTCGCCACAACTGACGCACGTACTGGCCCCCATGGGAGCGTCCATGTCGAAGGCGATCCGCGCCGCGTGGCCTTTGCCGTACCGGCCGATCACGTCGTTGCACTGAATCTCGTCGCACGCCCGGATGCACCGATCGCACAGGATGCACGCCTGATGGTCCACGGCGATCGAGGGTGCCGACGTGTCGCGCGGCCGCCGCAACCCGCCATCGAAAACAGCCGGACCGGCCGGGTCGCCCACGGACGCCGCCCCGACGGCATCGATCGCCGCCGGCTCCACCCGCCGCCACAACGCACTCAGCCCGGGCACGAAGCCTTCGGCGCGCTCCGCGGTCTCCGTCTGCGGTACGGCGGGGCCGAGAATGCCGAACGCGCGGCCCAGGCGTTCCAGCTCGCAGTCCCGCTGTGTTTGCTCGCGCGCACACGGCACGGGGTGTTCGCTGAGCAGCAACCGCAGCAGCATTTGCCGATGCCGCTGCACCGCCTCACTGTGCGTGGTCACGTTCATCCCGTCTTCACAATGCCGCACGCACGATGCCGCCAGCGTGCGTTCTCCCACGTCGACCACGCAAAGTCGGCACACCCCCACCGGCCGCAGCCGTTCCGAATGGCACAGCACGGGAATGTCGATGCCCAGCTCGCGCGCCGCCTCCCAGATCGTGGTGCCCGCCGGCACCGAGACTTTGCGTCCGTCGATCGAAAGCCGCACACGCCCGGCGCGGTCACCGCTCGCCCGGTCCATCGTTCTCTCCGTCCTCTCCCGAATCCGACGTCCGCGGTACCGCCGACAGCTCCAGCGCCGACAGCACCGGATCGAACGCCACCTGTCCCAACCCGCAGATCGAGGTCTGTTTGAGGGTCGCGCCCAGCTCGCACAACACCTCATGCCACCGATCGGGCCGAGCGAGCCCGCCGGCCTCCGCCGTGCCGCGCGAGCGAGTCAGCAGTTCCACGCCCCGCTGCGTACCGATCCGACAGGGCACGCATTTGCCACAGGACTCGTTGCGGAAGAATTCCAGCACGCGTGTCGCGGCCGCCAGCACGTCGCGCGTTTCGTCCAGTACGATCACGGCCGCCGTCCCCAGCATGCTGCCCGCCGCGCGGACCGCTTGCGGATCCAGCGGAACGTCCAGACACGAGGCCGGCAGAAACCGCGAACTGGCCCCTCCCGGGAGAAAGGCGCCCACCTCCCGCCCCTCGCGAACCCCGCCGGCCAAGGCGATGATCTCCGAAAACGGCGTCCCGAACGGTACTTCGAAGACCCCCGCCCGCTCGACGTCGCCGCAGACACTGACGAATTTCAGCCCGCGGTACCCGTCGCGCCCCTGCGCCCGCCACCAATCCACCCCCTGCACGACGATCGCCGTCGCCAGCGCCAGCGTCTCGACGTTGTTGATCAGAGTCGGACAGCCCCACAGCCCCGATTCTCCGGGGTAAGGCGGCTTGTTCCGCGGCTCGCCCCGGCGGTCTTCCAGACACTCCAGCAGCGCCGTTTCCTCGCCGAGAATGTATCCCCCCGGAGACACGAACACCTCGATCTCGAACCGCCGGCCGCTGCCCGCCACGTCCTCGCCCAGGATCCCCGCTCTGCGGGCACGTTCGAGTTCCGCTTCCAGAGCCGCCCGCTCCGGACCGTACTCATGACGAATGAACACGATGCCCTGCTCGGCCCCGACGACCAGACCGGCCAGTACCATGCCCTCGACGACCAGGTGGCTCAGCTCCGCCAGGATCACCCGGTCCTTGAACGTTCCGGGCTCGCTTTCGTCGGCGTTGCAGATCACGTACTTCGGAGTTCGCGACTGTTCAGCCACCAACTGCCACTTCCGCCCCGTCGGGAATCCTGCGCCCCCCATCCCCCACAGACCGGCACTCTGCAACACGTCGATCACGGCCATGGTCCGCTCGCGTGGCGGCATCCCGGCAATCCGCCGTACGGCGGCGTAACGACGTTCTCCCCCGCGGTAGGGATCGACACGCCATCCGCTCGGCGAGCCTCTCCCAGCATTCGGCGGTGCTTCATCTCCTGTAAGACCTCCGACCGCACAGCGGGACGCACCGGCGGCTCCCGCCGACGCCGTCAAACGGCCGACCCAGTCGCCGGGCTCCCCGGTTTGCGTCGCCGCCGACGCGGCCCCCGTCGATTCACCCGCCATTGGGTGGGCAACGAGCTCACGCGCCGACACGGGCTGCTCGCCGACCAGCACCGCCGGCGCCGCGTCACAACGCCCCAGACACGAACAGCGGCGGACGGCGACGTCGTCGCGCCCGGCCGCCTCCGATTGCAGACGCGCCAGCAACTCATCCGAACCGGCCAGCCAGCAACACACGTCCCCACAAACCGCGATCTCGATGCCTGCCGGCGGAACACAGCGCAGGTGAGGATAAAAGGAAACCAGCTCCCCCAATCGGTACGCCGGGACGTTGTGCCGTCGCGCGATGGCGTCCAGTGTCTGCTGATCCAGCCAGCCCCGTTCGGCCTGAGCATCCATCAGCTCGCGAAGCAGTTGCACGGCCTTCCCTTTCCCGACGATCGCCATTCGCTCCTTGCACGCAGCCCGGTCCGGCGCCCGGCCGATCCCGCATGCGACCTCCGTCCGGCCCCGCCGCACCGCCCGGCTTGTGACTGTCTCGCTTCGATCCGCTCTGCTTCTGGCTGCTTGACCCGCGTTGCGGCCGAACGTCCCGCGCACCCCGCCACGTTCGGCGGCGTACCACCGTCTCGGCCGAATTCGTTACGACCAGCGCAGCCGGTTCACCCCGAAGATTCGCTGCAAGCGTCACAAGCGCTCCGGGCAGTTTACGGGTTTTCACGATTCCGCACGACCGTCAGTGCGCGGAGTTTGGCCCGCGCCGCCGCAATGACCTAGGGTTCATCGGCACAGCCGACCTGATGCCGCCCCGATCGGTCTGCGGATACCTCGCAGGTGCCCGCCTCGGCCGGCTCCGGAAAGCCCGTGCCACGCCGACAGAACGTCTCCCCTGACCCCAAGCACGAACAACACTCCTCCGGGCCGAAAGGATTCTCGATGACCTCCTCGATCTTCGACGAAGATGCCCTGATCGAACTGCAGCAGGCGGACACGGATCCGCTGGCGTCACCGCTGCAGTTGCAGACGGAAGGCCAGATCGCGATCCGCCAGCTACACCGTTACCACGACTGGTCCGGGCTTCCGCTACTGTGTTGGAACTGCGACACCGAAACGATACTCACGCGAACCCCAGACATGCCACTGGCGGTTCTCGATCCCGGTGTCCTGCAGCGTGCCGTTGCCGAAACGGGGCCATGGACCGACGAGCTGGTCCCCGGCCTGGTTCACTATGGGCTGCCGCTGCCGATGGCCGATGGCTGCCGGCTGGTGGCGCTCGGCCACGTTCCCAGCGATCCGCGTTCGATCCCTACGGCCGCCCGCACCGCGGCGGTGCAGCTGGGATGGGACGAAGACCGGCTCCAGGAATGGTTCGTCCATCAGCCGTGCGCCTCGCGGGAAATCGTCGCCCGGCTGGTGGATCTGACCTGGCAACAACGGCAGCACCACGAGCGGTTCGAGGCCGCCGAAATGGAAATCGCCGAGTTGGCGGATCGCATCGAACGGATGTTCGAAGAAATCAGCCTGTTGCATGCCCTGGCCCGCAACCTGCACCTGTCCTGCGCTCCAGTGGACCTGGCCGAACTCGCATTGGAACGGATCTCCGCGCTCATTCACTGCGGAGGCGTCGCCGCATACCTTCAGGACCGCAGCGGCGAAACACGGCTGCTCACCCGCGGTTGCCTGCCGTTTGACGAAGAAGGCTTCGTGCGGTTCGTCGAACAGTTTTCCGGTCACAACTGGCAACGCCCTCTGGTGCGGAACAACGTAGCCGACACGCTGCTGGGCCGGGATTTCGCCGGTCTGGACAACTTCGTCCTGGCCGAAATCGCCGAAGGTTCTCACCGCACCGGCTGGCTGTTGATCTGCAACCTGCAGAACGGCCGTGAATTCGGCACGATCGAGGCCAGCCTGTTGAACTCCGTGGCGACGATTCTCGGCGTACATGCGCGCAACATCGACCTGTATCAGGAACACGAAGAGCTGCTGGTCAGCTTCGTCCGCTCGATGGTCTCCACACTGGATGCGAAGGATCCCTACACGCGGGGCCACAGCCAGCGTGTCGCCGCGGTCGCCCGGCGGATCGCCGTCGAACTGGGCCTGCCTCCCGAGGACGTCAACAACGTCTGGCTGTCGGGACTCCTGCACGACATCGGCAAGATCGGCGTCGACGATCGCGTGCTCCGCAAACCGGGACGTCTGACCCCCCAGGAATTCGAGCACGTGAAGAAGCACCCCGAAATCGGCTACCAGATCCTCAAGGGCCTGACCAATCTGCGGGCCACGCTTCCCGGTGTGCGCCATCACCACGAGCGGTTCGATGGATCCGGCTATCCCGACGGACTGGCCGGCGAAGAAATCCCGTTCCTGGCGCGTATTTTGGCCGTCGCCGACGCGTTCGACGCGATGTGCAGCGACCGCCCCTACCGCCGCGGCATGGCCATCGAGCAGGTGGAAGCGATCTTTCGTCAGGACCGCGGCGCCTACTGGGACCCACGCGTCATTCGAGCCTATTTCCAGGCCCGCAAGGATATTCACGCTCTGTGGCAGAACCTCGTGGCCAACGCTTCCGACTCCGCACTCGACGACGCGGTCGACGTGGAAGGCTCCACCTTGTGCTACGCGAAACCGGAGAGCCCCACGGAAGCCACCTGAGTTCGATCCGGTCGCCGGCTTTCACACGCTCCGCCGGCCGGCGTCGGCCGAGCGTTGACGGACGAGCGGTCGCGTGCAACAGTTTGCACAGCTCGTCCCGTGCTCGCGCACGGAACGATCGGACCGGCTTCGCGCCGACGGTCCGCGATGTGGCTGAGCAAGCTTTCGCCAGCGGAGGCGCCGCCTTTCGCAGAGGTGCTTCGGCACACCCGGCCGTCTCCCGCACCACCGCGATGCTTCTTCGTCGGCCGAGCGTGCCGAAGCGGCAAGGCACACACGCGACCAAGCCGCGCGTTCCGCGGCGCTCCCAAAGCGCATGGACCATACACGGAGCC
>RFHO01000185.1 GCA_003696385.1 Planctomycetota bacterium
CGCTTCCAGGGGATGGCCGCCGATCCTTCTGCCGGCGGAAGCCGCGGTGGAATTGGGCGGGCTCGGGGAACCGCATCGACGTGTTCTGGCGGTCGGCCGTCGTTTTTCGGATGACGATGGCCGCCCACCTTGCAGAATTGCCGATGAGGTTCCGTGTCGTCATTCGGAGCGACGGGCGGGGGCGCTCGATCGCGACAGCGGTGGAATCCCGCTGCGTCCGGCGGTGTCCGACGTTGAGGCGTCGCAAAACCTGCGCGTCGAGCGGCGGATGCCGCCGACCGTGCGGCGCAAGCGCCGGATCGGGGGCCGGGAGATCGCCGACAGCTTCCGCTACAATGATGGTGCGGCCACCGCCCCGGGGAACGGCCCGACGAAGGCCGAATCGCCCAGGGCCGAAACCAACCGGTTCCTGACGGGCGGAAACCGCAGGCAAACTTGCACGCCGTCTTTCGGAATTGCATCAATATGACCGAAACCAGCAAAACGTCGTCCGTTGCCGGTGCGGCTGTTCCGGGTGGCTCGGCGTCCGGCCGGCCGCCCGTGCGTCAGCCGGTCGACGCGTTGCAGCCGAAATCCGGCGGCAGAGAAGTGGTCGCGGCCACCGAAGACGAAGAGCCGCGTTCGTTCGATTCGGTGGAGGACGCCGTCGAGGCGCTCCGCGGCGGCCGGATGATCATCGTGGTCGATCCGCGCGAACGCGAAAACGAGGGCGATTTCATCTGTGCGGCCGAAACGATCACCGCCGAGCAGGTGGATTTCATGCTTCGCTACGGCCGCGGACAGCTCTGCGCGCCGCTGACGAAGCAGACCGCGCAGCGGCTGCAGCTCACGCCAGTGGTGGACGACGAATCCAACACCGCGGCCCACCGCACGCCGTTCCTCGTCCCGGTCGATCATCGCCTGGCGGGCACCGGTGTGAGTGCCGAATCGCGGGCACTGACCATTCGCGCGCTGGCCGACGAACGGGCGACCCCCGAGGATTTCGTGCGGCCGGGGCACGTATCGCCACTGTTGGCCAAGGAAGGGGGCGTCCTCCGCCGCTCCGGACACACCGAGGCCACCATCGACCTGCTGCGGCTGGCGGGGATGAAACCCGTCGGAGCGCTGATCGAGATCCTTTCGCCCAGCGGCACGGGCATGGCGGACATCGGCGAACTACAGGCACTCGCCCGCCGGTTCGATCTGCCGATGATTTCGATCGAAGACCTGATCCGCCATCGACGGCTGCGGGAACGGCTGGTCCATCGCGAAGCCGAAGTGGTCATCGAAACGCGGCGTTACGGTCCGGTCCGCTTCATCGCCTACCGCGTCGACCACGAAAACCAGGAGCCGCTGGCGATGGTCTGGGGCGACCTGCAGTCGGTGGAAGCTCCGCTGGTCCGGATGCATTCGTCCTGTTTCACCGGCGACGTCTTCGAGTCGCTCCGCTGCGATTGCGGAGACCAGTTGCACCTGGCCATGGAAATGATCCATCGCGAAGGGACCGGCGCGGTGATCTACCTGCCGCAGGAAGGGCGGGGCATCGGTCTGGTGGCCAAACTCAAGGCGTACATGCTGCAGGACCAGGGATTGGACACCGTGGAGGCGAACCGGCAGCTCGGATACAAGGCCGACCAGCGGGACTACATGATCGGACTGCAGATCCTGAAGGATCTCGGCCTGACGAAGGTCCGCCTGCTGACCAACAACCCCAAGAAAATCAAAGCATTTCCCGCGTGGGATTTGCAGGTGGTGGAGCAGGTGCCGATCATCGCGCCACCGGCTCGGCAGAGACTCCGGTACATGCAGACCAAGCGGGACAAACTGGGACACCTGTTGCCGCCGGACTTCGGCGCAGAGGTCGAATGTTGCGGGCGTTCCCACGGAGGCGCCTCGGCGGACGAACACACCTCCGGCGAGCCGTCCGGTTCGCCGGATGGTCCGGCCGGTGCGGAGTCCTCGGCGGGCCCGGACGCCTCGGCCGCGTCGGGCTCCCAGACGTCGTCGGACGCTGCGTCACGAAAGCGGGAATGACGGGGAATGCCAAGGCGACGTCACGCCCGGCGCGACACGCCCGGCGCGAGCGACACTCGGGCGGACGCCGTGTGTTTCAATGATCGGCGGTCCTTCGCACGACGCGGGCCGCTCGCCGGGCTTCCGACGGTGGTGCCGGATGGAAAGGCCTGCCGGCCGCAGGATCACCGGCGGTGAACCGTCACACCGGCCGGAGCGGTCGGTCCGCGGTGTGCGGCGAGCATTTCGTGAGGTGTGTGATGAACGCTCGACTTTCCATCGCCGCTTGGGGATTCGAGTCACCCACTGCGGCGCAGCGCCCCTGCCACGGCGGAGTCGGCCGGCTGGTGGCCGCTGTTCTTGCCGTGGGGGCGGTTGTCTGGACGTATCCCGTCGGAGCACAGGCGCCCGGTGGGCCTCCGCCGGAACGGATCATGCAGTTCCTGGACCGGAATCGGAACAACCAGTTGGATCCGGAGGAATTGCAGCGGATGCCACCGCCACTGCGGGACGCGTTCGGTCGTTTCGGGTTGAACGGCTCGCGGCCGATCAGCCTGGCCGAGCTGCAGCGTGTGCTCCCGCGAGTGTGGGAAGAGATGCGGCGACAGCGAGAGGAACGTGAGCGTGAATACCGCCGCGACGGCCGTGATCGCGACGACGACCGGGACGACGGCCGCCGTGAGTACGACCGCGACGGCCGGGGATCGGATCGTTCCTCCGGGCGTCGTTCGGCGCCCCCGCAGCGTCCGCGGTTCCAGCCACGCAAGCGCGAGCCCGTGACATACGCGTTGCCGGAACAATGGCAACCGCTGGACAAGAACGGTGACAACCAGTTGGGCTTGTACGAGATGCCGCGCGATCGCTGGTCCGAATTCCGCAAGCTCGACCTGAACGGCGATGGGTTCGCCACTCCGGCCGAGATCATCTACGTGCAGAAAAAAGAAAGTGCCCAGGCGGCCGCAGCCACCAACACCGGGAGTGGCACCGGTTCGGCGGTGAGTCGCACGACGCCCACCACGGCGGGATCACAGTCACCCGGCCGCACTCCCTCCGGGGACGTCGTGCGGACACGCGGACCGTTTGGACGTCCGGGCGACGGCCCTCCTGGCGGTGGTTCACGCCGTTTCGGACGGCGGGGCGGCGGTGGGTTCGGCCGCCGGGATGGCGGAGCCGGCGGTCCGAGCGAGCAGTACGCCCGGTACGTGTTTCAGGTTCTGGACCGGAATCGTGACGGCGCTCTCGATGCCGAGGAATGGCAGCGCAGCCAGCGGACGCGGCAGTCGTTCGAGCGAGCCGGGGTGACGGTGAGCTTCCCGATGAATTTCGACGTGTTCTGGCAACGCTACCAGCAAGTCGGAGGGACGCGTTGACGGCCGAACCCGGCCCTGGGCCGCGCCGTGTTGATCCGGCGGTCTGTTTGCGGACATCGCCGACGCATTCGGCTTGACACACGGCCCCCGCACCTGGTGCACTGCGGCCGCACGGTCGTGGTTCGATCCACCGGTGGCGGCCTTGCATGCCCAGCCCGGCCGCTTGTGGCGGCGCATTCGATCCCAGGAGACGGTCGATGCCGTTGAAGCTCACCGAAGAGACCGACGAGCCGACTCTGAATCTGACGCCGTTGGTCGACATCGTCTTCCTGCTGGTGATTTTCTTCATGGTCGGCACGCAGTTCACGGCCGACGAGGGCGAATACGACATCGCGTTGCCCGAAGTGGGGATCACCGAACCACTGACCGCCCTGCCGGACGAGATCGTCGTCACCATCTATCCGGATGGGCGTCTCCGCGTGGGCGACGAGTGGGTCTCCACGCTACAGCTCCGTGACATGCTGGTGCGGGCACGCGGCAACTATCCCGATCAGGCGGTGATCGTTCGGGGCGACAGCCGAGTGCCCTATCAGCGGGTGATGGACGTCCTGTCGGTTTGCCGGGAAGCGGGGATCACGGACATCTCGCTCGCCAACCGCCCGCGGGGCACGGAGAATGCCGCGGCGCAACAGGTTCCGTTGCGAACGGACACACCGGATGCCGGCGGCCCGAACACGCCGCACCGGGACTGATTCGGCGGGAACGCGCGCAGCTCAGGAAGCTGTTTTCGGGCGGACAATGACACGGGCCTTTTCGATCCGCACGTCTTGCACCGGGCGGTCGTCGGCGTCCGTCGGTTTCTCGCCGATGCGGAGCACGGTCTGCAGGCTTTCTTCGTCGGCCGTCTTGCCGAAGACCGTGTAATTGCCATCCAGATGCGGCACCTTGGCCAGACAGATGAAGAACTGTGACCCTGCGGAATTGGGATCGCGCGTGCGGGCCATCGACAGGGTGCCCACGTCGTGGGGCAGATCGTTGAACTCGGCGTCGATCGTGTAGCCCGGCCCGCCGGTTCCGTCGCCCCGCGGACAGCCCGCCTGGATCACGAACTGCGAAATCACCCGGTGGAAAAGAACGCCGTCATAGAAACCGATCCGGGTCAGACCGATCATATTGCGGCAATGTCCCGGTGCCACATCGGGAAACAGTTTCAACCGGATCGGCCCTTCGGTTGTCTCCAGCTCTACCAGATACTCGTTCTTTTCGAAGTCGACGTCCTGCGTTGCCGCATCGACTTCCGCACGTCGGTTCGCGTCGGACATGATGATTTCTTTCTGGTTGGAGGTCGTGTTGCTTCCGGTCGTCCGTACTTCGCCCCGAAGCGGCGCAGGCGATCGACGGGCCCCGTACGAAGGAGACGACCCGGCGCGGCCGCGATACGGCAGCAGGAAAACGTGCCTCGGCGGAATCGCCCGGTGGGATCGCTTCCGAGGCGGTGCTCCGAACACCGCCGTGTTACCGAAGCCGCGAAATGGGAAAGGACGTGCTCGATGGGACGGCCATCCATGCAGAAGCGCATCGACACAGTGCCATTCCGCACACAGTAACACATCCGGACGGCAAACCCAAATCAGTCACGGATGTGGAACAGGCGGCGGATGGCTTCCAGCAGCCCGTGCGGTGGGCCTTCCCGCGATTCGGTCTTCAACGTTTCCAGCGGCGGGTGCAGCAGTTTGTTGACGATGCGTTGCACGGTCTGCTCGATCTGCGCGAACTGTTCGTCGTCGAGTTCCGGCAGCTTGCGGCGCAGCCGCTGCAGTTCTTCACGGGTCACCTGGTGCCACTGGTCACGCAACTGCTTGATCACCGGCCCGGTGGCCCGGTGGTAGACCTCGTGCAGGAACTTTTCCGTTTCTTCGTCGATCAGCTCCAGCGCCCTCTGGATCTCCTGTGACCGCGCACGCCGGTTGGCTTCGCATGTCGCTCGCAGATCGTCGATGTCGAACAGAAAGACGTTCTCGTCGATTTCGGCGACCTGCGGCTCGATGTCCCGTGGGGCTCCCAGGTCCAGGAGGAACACCGGCCGATCTTCGCGACCGCGGCGAACCTTGCGGAACAACTCGGCGGTGATGACCGGTTCGGACGCCCCCGTCGTGCTCACGACGATATCCGCATCGCGCAGCGCGTCGGTCAACCGATCCAGCCCGCGGATTTCCGCCGATCCGACGCGTGCCGCCAGTTCATGCGCCCGCTGCGGCGTGCGATTGACGATGGTGATCCGCGACGCCCCTTCGGAAACCAGATACCGCAGCGTTTCCTCCGCCATTTCTCCGGCGCCGATGACCAGCACATGCTTGTCGTCGAACCGGTCGAAGATGGCCCGGCCGAACTCCCCCACCGCCACGCTGGCGATCGACACGCGGCCTTCGGACAACCGCGTCTCGGTCCGCACCCGTTTGGACACCCGGATCGCGGCCTGAAACAGCGCATTGGTCAGCGGTCCGCAGCTCTCCGCCTCCAGCGCAACGCGGTAAGCGTCCTTCACCTGGCTGACGATCTGCGGCTCGCCGAGCACCATGCTGTCCAGGCTGCAGACCACCTGGAACAGGTGCCGTACTGCGGATGCGTCCCGCAGCTCGACCAGCCGATCGATGAAGTCGTCCAGCGGAACGCCGTGAAACTCCGACAGGAACGCTGCCAGTTGATGCAGGCTCGGGCCGCTTCCTTCATCCTGATGCGCCACGTACAGCTCCACGCGGTTGCACGTGGACAGGATGACGAATTCCGTGTGCCGGAAACGCTCGCGCAGCTGCCGGTATGCGGCGCGGAGCGTCTGTTCATTCGGAAACGCCAGCCGCTCCCGAATCTCCAACCCGGCCGTCTGATGCGTACAGAAGACGACTTTGTAGTTCACGGTGCTTTCGAGCGCTGCCGGACGTTACTCACCACTGCCATTTGCCTTCGCGGTCCGGCCGGTTCACGATGCATTCCGCCGGCCACTCTCCACGATACAACCGCAACACGGTGTCGGCCAACAGCCGGTACGTGTCGCGATGCGATTCGTCGTCCAGCCCGGCCACGTGGCCACTCAGCAGCACGTTGGGCATCCGCAGCAACGGACTGTCCGCCGGCAGCGGTTCGGTTTCGAACACATCCAGTCCGGCTGCCCGCAGGGGTCCGCTCTCCAACGCCGCGATCAATGCCCCCTCGTCCACCAGCGAGCCCCGTGCGGTGTTCAGAAACACGCTGCCCGGCTTCATCTGCGAAAACCGTTCCGCGTTCATCAGATGCCGCGTCTGCGGCGTCGCCGGCAAGTGCAGCGACACGAAATCCGAACGCCGCAGCAGCTCATCCAGCCCGACCAGTTCGACCCCGTGCTGCCGGGCGAATTCCCGATCCGGAAACGGGTCGTACGCGATCACCGTCATGCCCAGACCGATCGCCCGGGTTGCCACGGCCTGGCCGATCCGGCCCAGGCCGATCAGCCCCAGCGTCCGCCCCATCACACGCGGGTGCGACACCCGCTTCCAGCGGCACTCCCGCACCCGTCGATCCGCTTCCGGAAAGCCCCGCGCCACGCCCATCAGAAGCGCGATCGTATGCTCGGCCACCGAATGGTGGTTCACTCCCGGCGTGATCGTCACCACCACGCCGCGTTCGTCACACGCCTGCAGGTCGATCGCGTCGTATCCGACCCCGCTGCGGGCGATCACCCGCAGTTCCGGCAGCGCCTCGATCACTTCGCGCGTGTATGGCTCACCGCCCGCGATCGACACCGCCGAACCGCGCAACTGCTCGATCACAGCCTGCGGCGTCGAAAGATCCGTCTCGTCCGGCACGAACCGCAGCTCGAATCCGGCATCCCGCAGCATTTCCACGTGCGGTCCGCTTTCGGAGTTCAGCGCCAGACACGTCACCGTGGGCATCGGATTTTCTCCCGCAAACAGGCCGGTACAGCATGCCACGCGCCGAGCGGCAAATGAGGCAAAAGGACTCTGCGGCCGCGCCGCGCACCGGTTGCGTAACAAACGAAGAAGCCCCGGCCAATCCCGCCGGGGCGCACGGACTCGCACCGATGTCGCCGATATCCTTGCACCGGCACGCCGATTCCGCAACCGCCCCTCGGCCGCTCTCGACACCGAAACATGCGAGTCTGCAACCTCCGCCCGACAAAGACGGACGATCCTCCAGTCCGGTCGATCGCGCCGCTTCGGCTCCCCGCGCGAGCGTCCGGGCGTTCCGTGCCGGCCCGACGCTTTGTTGGTACCATCCGTCCGCAGCCGAACGGCGTTCGGAAGACGGGGAAGCGACGATGGCGGACAGGGAAGAGTTGCAACGGATGGGCTTGGCCCCGGGGGCGCATGTCGAGGGTCCGTTGTTTCCGGAACCCGCGGAGATCGTCGGAATTCAGCCGATGCCCGGCGCGGTCAAGCTGATGGCCCGCGGCCGGCATTCCGGCGCAACGTTTCAGCGCATCCTGGCCGACGCCCAGTTGAACACGCTTCAGATCGTGCCGCCGGGACCGCCGTACGACGGCGATGGCGAACGTTTCGCGCTGGGCGTCGAAGCACGGCGGCTGGCGCTGGCTTTCGAGTACGACCCGTTCTTCTCGCTCTCCATCGCCCGCATCGACCCGTTGCCGCACCAGCTCGAGGCCGTCTACGAATACTTCCTCAAGCTGCCCCGCATCCGCTTCCTGCTGGCCGACGATCCCGGTGCCGGCAAGACGATCATGGCCGGCCTGTTGCTGAAGGAACTGAAGATCCGCGGGCTCGTCCAGCGGACGCTGATCGTCACCCCGGCCAATCTCACCTTCCAGTGGCAACGGGAAATGTGGGAGAAGTTCACCGAGAACTTCGAAGTCATGCGGGGCGAATCGCTCCGCAGTCAGTACGGTCAGAATCCCTGGTTGGAACGCAACCAGCTCATCGCCTCCGTCACCTGGGTCTCGCGGATCGCCGATGCTCGCGACAGTCTGTTGCGCAGCCGCTGGGATCTGGTGATCGTCGACGAAGCCCACAAAATGTGGCCCTCGACGTCCCCGAAAAAGCAGACCCTTGCGTATCAGCTGGGGCAGGAGCTGTCCGAGCGGACCGACCACCTGTTGCTGATGACCGCCACACCTCACAAGGGCGACCCCGAGCACTTTCGCCGATTCCTCGCTCTGCTCGACCGCGACGTGTACGCCGACGTTCAGAGCCTGCACAAGGCGATGCAGCGGCACGAAGCCCCCTTTTACCTCAGACGCACCAAGGAAGCCCTGGTCACATTCCCCGACGAGCACGGATGCGTCGCGCCGCTGTTCCGCAAACGTTTCGTCCGCACGATCGCTTTCCAACTCGACGAGCCGGAATTCGAGTTCTACACCGCCCTGACCGGTTACGTCGAAGACCAGTTCCACCGCATCGAAGCCAGCGGCTCCACGCGGGCCCAGGTCGTCGGTTTCTCCATGACGATGCTGCAGCGGCGCATGGCCTCCAGCGTCTACGCCGTCCGCCGCAGCCTCGAACGCATGAAGCAGGCCCGGCAGAAGATTCTGGCCGACCCCCAGAAGTACCGTCGCGAGCAGGTCGAACGGCAGCTCCCGGACGATTTCGACGAACTGCCCGAAGACGAACAGATCGAACAACTGCAGCGGGCCGAACAGGCCGTCGCCTCCATCGATCCACGCCATCTCCGTGAGGAAATCCAGCAACTGCAACGCTTGATCGACGAGGCCCGGCAGCTCGAAGCCCGTGAAATCGAACCCAAGCTCGCCAAGCTCCGCGAACTGCTCCGCGAGCACAAGGTCTTCGACGACCCACGAAACAAGCTGCTGATCTTCACCGAGCACAAGGAGACGCTCGACTACCTGGCCGGCGACGGACGGGACGGACGACCGCTGGGCAAGCTCCGCCAGTGGGGGCTGACCGTCACCGCCATTCACGGCGGCATGCCGATCGGCGACCGCAACACTCCCGGCACCCGGCTGTACGCCGAACGCGAGTTCCGCGAATCCAAACAGGTGATGGTCGCCACCGAAGCCGCCGGGGAAGGCATCAACCTGCAGTTCTGCTGGTTGATGATCAACTACGACATCCCCTGGAATCCCGTCAGGCTCGAACAGCGGATGGGCCGGATCCACCGCTACGGGCAGACACGCGACTGCCACATCTTCAACTTCGTCGCCGAAAACACCCGCGAAGGAAGCGTCCTGCGCACACTGCTGAACAAGCTCGACGAAATCCGCAGTCCAGGCCGAAAGCGGGCTGACCTCGCACGAACTGGAAGCCGTTCGGAGCACGCTGCGCGAGTTCAACCTCCCCGACCAGATCGAAACCGTTTCTGCCGACGACCAGCCCGCTTCCAAAGCACCCCCATCGGAAACGGCAGACCGCCCGTCGTGACGAGCCGCCGGCGCGGCCAGGCGCGCGGCAACCGCCCGGCCAGCGCCCCCACCGATGCGTCGGCTCACCGATTCACGACAG
>RFHO01000018.1 GCA_003696385.1 Planctomycetota bacterium
CAGCAGCACCTCGCGGTGCACGGTCGCCTCCGCAGACGGTCCGCCGGAAGCCTTCGGAGCACGAGCCGCGTCGTCGGCACGAACACTCGCCGACACGACGAAAACCCCCGCCGCCAGGACGGTCAGCAGTCGTCGAAGCACGATCAGCGTCGGAATCTTTCCCATGGTGCACCTTTCGATCGAGTGGATTCGTCGTCCGCCCGGCCCGCGTGTCTGAGCACTCGACTGCCGGGGAACGACAGTGCCCCGCGGGGACGGAACAGCGGCCGAGGGTTTCGGCGTCGGGGCCTGGCAGCGCGCGAAAAACGAGCGTCTGTCGGTCCGAGTCCGGGGCTCAACGAACCGGTCCCCAGACTTTTTGCTGAATGGCGAACATTCTCGGATCGACCTCCTTCAGCTCGGCCCGCACGAACGGGTAGAAATCGTTCACGCCCAGATAGGCTTCGGTCGACTCGGCGAAGTACTCCTTCTCGTTCGTCAGGGCGTAGTGCCGGACCTTGCGGCCGGTATACAGCAGAACGCTCTCGTACACGCCGCGTTTCTTGATGTCCTCGTACGCGGCGCGGATCTCCGGATGGTCGAAGCCCAGCACCTGGTCGTGATAGGCGTGTGCGAGTTCATGCAGCACCACGTACGGATGCTTGGCCCACATCCGCCGATCGAACAACTGGCGGGCACGCGGAATGTGTACATGCTTGACCAGCCGCGGATCGTGCCCGTGCGCGACCAGCCATCCGCGGTCGGGGTGGTACTGCATGTTGGCGAGCACGGGATTGTGCAGTTCCAGCCAGATCGGCAGGCGACGCAGTTCGGCCACCTTTTCCTCCGGCAGGATGAACTCGATCCGCTGCAGGTGGTTGGCCAACGCCTTGAAGGCCCGCTCCGCCACCTCCGACTGTTTCGGATCCAGCAGCTTCGGATCCACCTTGACGGTCCAGCCCTCGAGCTGCATCACCACCGGATCGTAGAACTGCTTCGCCGGCGCAGCCGCGGGCTTCGCTTCGACGGCGGGCTTCTCTTCAACGGCCGGTTTCGATTTGCCGGCCGGTTTCGGGTTTTCCGCCGCCACGGACGCGCCACCGCAAACCACGACGCACATCGCCAGACACGCTGCGGCGGATCGTGCCAGCCGCGCCGACTGCGTTCCACAGGTTCGTCGCATCAGTCTCGTCACGGTTGCTCCTCTCTGGTCTCCAGCCTCGCAAGCTCTGTCCCGATCCGATCCGGCGGCTGCCGCGCCGGAAAGCAACGCTCCGCGTCCGGTCGGACCGAAGCCGCCGAACCCTCCACCGGCGCGAATGATCGACACGTCACCGCCAGGATCACGGACCACAACGCTCCGAGCCGCGGCCGATGCCCGCACGGATCGCGGAAGCCTCGGCCACCGCCAATGACTGCCGCACACCGACTCGACTGCCTCGCATCGCCGTCAGTTCGCCCCGCGCTGGGACTCGATCAGGCGAATCATCGCTTCGGCGAAACCGCGGCCGATCAGCAGGAACGTCTTGCAACTTCCCAGGTAGTGGAAGGGATAGTTCGAACCGACCTTTTCCCACTCTTCGCGATGCTCGCGCCAGCCCTTCTTGAACACCGCATAGGCCTCTTCGTCCCAGTACTGGTCCGTCCGCACCACGGCCACGTTGCCGCGGAATTCGGGCAACTCGGCGACACTGGCCTGAGCCTTCTTGAAGGCTTCTTTCCGGGGGTTCGGCTTTTCTTCCTTCGTACCGCCCACGCCCAGTTGCCCGATGACGAAGGGCATGTTCGGGGCATTCAGGTCACGCCGCACGTCGCGGATGAAATTCGCCATGTGGTGCGCGTATTGCGCGACGTACTTCGGATTGATCATGTCGTTCCATCCCTGGAACCACACGAATCCCGCGATTTCGTAGTCTCGCCCCCGCAGCTCGGGAAACAGCTCGTCGCGCCGCCGAAGCGTCTCCCGCACCTCCTGAAGCATCAGCCGGTAGTAGTGGCCGAACGACTGCTTGATGTCTTCGAGCGTGGCTTTCGGATTGCGCTTGCGCGCCCGCTGCAGCAACTCCTGCAGCTCTTCTTCGGACGGCAGCCCCGAACTCGGCGGACGGAAGTCCCGATACAGGCTCTTGCCTCCCCACGCCGTCTTGATCAGCAGCACCGGTTCCTTGAAGTAGTCTCCCATCACGTTGCCGAATTCGAGTTCCGGTCCGAAGCAGTTCGGACTGCCGAAACCAACCGTCAGACGGCCCCTCCGATCCAGGTACTTGATCCACACGTCGTCACGGACGACCCACTTGCCGTCCTTTTGCAGATGCGCGAACAGCGGTCGCGTCTTCGGCTGCCGGATCTGGTACTCGAGCAGCTTCAGCGACGCCTTGCCCTCCATGTTCGACTGACCGGCGAGAATGAACACCTTGATCGGCCCCGGCCCCGGCGGGTCGGCGTGCGCGGATCGCGGCGCCCCGGTGGTCAGGCCACCGACGATCAATGCCGCCAGCAGGGCCATTGCCCGCCGCCAACCCCCGCCATCGGCCGGCACCACGCCCGACCACCACAGGCCCGAAGGCGCCCGCTCGCGCCCCGCCGTCTCCGGCCAACGCCTCGACCACCGCGACATCCCTCGAGACGGTGCAATGGCGGCCCAGAACGCAAAACTCTTCATGGCGGTTTCCTCCCGGTTGGCGTCGCCCCCGTCGTCGGAAGTCCGTGCCGCCGGAGCGGCTCGTGTGCCGCGAAGCCGGCCGCGTCATTATCCAGCCGCGTCGGCAACCACCGGCCGTCAGGGAACGACGTGGATGGTGTTGTGAATGCGTTCGCGCAACGGCTGCCCGTCCGCGGTCCGAATGTCGTAACGAATCTCCATGCCCATGGTGGGCGCCAGCTCGGGGACGGTCAGCGAGACGGTCTGTCCGTCGCCGGCAAGCCGTGCAGCGGTCACGGCCAGCGGGTGCTCGTCGTAATGCTTCGAGCCGTAATTGGCCGACCGCTTCAGGGACCACACCTTGACGGCATAGTTGCGAGAGTCCTCGGCGGTCCGCCGATCCAGGGGCCCACTGAATCGGATCGTGAGCGTCTGGCGCCGAGCGTGCAGTTCCAGTGGCACGTGAATCGGTCGCCCGGTGTACCGCACACGAAACAGCCCGCCGGGCTGGTGTCGTGCGCTGCCCCAGGCCACCATACCGCAGACATACAGTTGCCCCTGCTGTGGGTGGAACCGGCCCCGCATGATGCCCGTCGGAAACTCATGCAGCGGCAAAGGGCTCACGCCCCCCTGCATCCGCTCGCCGACACGCTCGTGCGGCACGATGAAGATCCTTCCGTACCCGTACGAGAGATTCAGCAGCGCCCCATTCAGCGGCCCCCACTTTCGGCTCCGGACCCAGAGGAGTTCCGCGGGCGAACGGTCCATCGCATTCGTGATCCAGCACAACGGCGGCTCCATCGCCGCGTCGGACGGATCCTTCACGTCGTGATAGCCCAGCATGTTGCCGTAGAATCGCCCGTCCGGACGCACCCAGTTGATCCGGTTCTTCGGTGTCCAGTGCCCTTCCTGGTCGGTCACGAAGAACGTGCCGTCGTCGTTCAGGCACACGCCGTTGGCTGCGCGGAAACCCGTGGCGAGGATGTCCGTGCGCGTACCATCGGCCGAAACACGCAGCAGCGTACCGTGCTGCGGCACCAGGGCGGGCAGCGCGTGCCGGGCCGACTTCGCGTAGTAGAAATTGCCCTCCGCATCGATCTGCAGCCCCATCGCGAATTCATGGAAGTGGTCGGTCACCTGGTGATCGTTGTTGACGTTCTCGTAGTAGTCGATCTCGCCGTCGCCGTTGCGATCGTGCAGACAGTACAGTGCGTCGCGGCAGGTCACATAGATCCGTCCCCGGAAGACCTTGATGCCCAGCGGCTGGAACAGCCCCGAAGCGATCCGCTGCCAGGTCACCGTCGGCGAGGAGGCCCCCGCCGGCAGCTCACGCTCGGGCAACCCCGACAGACCGCTGACCAGCCACACGTTGCCGTCCCAGTCGCACACGACCATCCGATCGCCGTCGGGAAGGAAATCCAGGCCGCTGAGCCGCATGCGGCAAAACCACGGGTTCTGCTGCGGATGCGTGATCACATCGACGGCCAGCGGACCGACGTCCCGGCCGATCGCGACCGGCAACGTCAGCCGCTGCGGCCACCGCGGCGGACCGCCGTCCAGCCGTCGGCGCAGCGGCGGGCCACCGTCATCGAGCACCGTCCCCGCCATTTCACGGGCAATCGCCCGAGCCGCCCCGGACGCCTCCGCCGCGGTGAACCACAGACAGAACGACAGCGGTGTGCGGCCGGGGCGGAGCGTCAGGCACAAGGCACCGTCGCGAACAGACCAGGAAAACGCCTCCGGTTCGACCGAAGACGCACCCGAGCCGTTCGCAGACCGCCCTCCGGGCACGTCCGACGGCCGCACTCCCGCCACCACGACCGGCAGCGGGTCCGTTTCTCCGGCACGATCCCGCCTCCGCAACTGCAGATCGTGTCCGTGACCGCTGAGGTCGGAAACGACGCGCTCGGTTACCTCTCGTCCGTCCCGACCGCCGAAGTCCCATACCGCGTACCACGCTCGCGCCTCCCGCTCGGAGACCATCGGCCCGCCTTCCAGCAGCCGCCGCGAGATGCGTTCCACCTGCTCGTCAGTCAGTCGCTCGCGCACGCACCCCAGTCGCTCGATCGTTCCGACCAGCGCGGACGGATTCGGAAAGTCGTCATTGGTGAATCCGACCCGCAGCACAGCTTCCCGCAGAGGTGCTTTGGGCCGTAACACACGCTCCACGTCCAACCGGCCGTCGATATAGATCCGCGCGCGGCCGCTGCGTTCGTCCCAGGTGAGCACCAGCGCGTGCGGTCGCCCGTCGTCGACGCGCCGCCGCGACGTCAACACTCCCACCCAGCCGATGTCATAACACGCCCGACCGTTGCGAATGAAGAATGTCGTCCCGTTGGGAACCCAGCGTTCGGCATCCACCGTCCGCGCCCAGATCGTGCCGCCTTCCCGCGTCCTCACCAGAGCCACCACGCTGAACGCGCCTCGGTGCGTTGGGAAATCGGTTCCCGCCGTCTGGAAGAAGAAGGTGCCGTCGAGATCCGCTGACGCATGCGACGCCGCGGCCACACGATCGACGCTCGCATCTTCCGCCGCCGCAACGGCCACCAGATCGGCTGTCCGAGATCCGTTCGCCGACGAACCGGTCCACAGCCC
>RFHO01000186.1 GCA_003696385.1 Planctomycetota bacterium
CAGGCTCCAGGGAACGGCCGCAGCCAGCCAGGTACAGCGCCGTGTGCGGGAGCAATATGGGGAACGCGACACGGTATCCAGAGCGGCACGACGGGTGCTTCGGAGCTTCGTCGATTGGGAAGTCCTCAGGGGAACATCCGAAACAGGCATTTATGCCGCTGGGCTCTCGCGCACCTCGACTCAGGTGGAGCTTATCGCCTGGTTGGTCGAGGCCTTCTTGCATGCTCATCCCAACGGTTCGGTGGCTTTGAGAACGGTCCTCGATTCCACGAGCCTGTTCCCGTTCCGGTTGAGCCCGATCTCCCCGGATCATCTGGTCGCGGCCTCGGCACGGCTCGATGTGCTGCGACACAGCCTTGACCAGGACTTGATCATGCTCCGCACGGAAGGCTTGCCCGTGGCGGTCAGACGGAGGTGACGACGCGGTGCTGAAGTCTGCTGGTGGCTCGCCCGCGGCCCGCGTGAGTCCCCGCTGAACCCGCACCCGGTCCCGCCGGTGACACCCCTCAGCGCATGATCACCGCCTTGCGCGTGAACGTGCGTCCCGATGCGGCCATCCGTACGAAGTAGACGCCGGCCGGCACCCGGTGGCCGCGCTCGTCACGGCCGTCCCAGCGAATCTCGTGTGGCCCCGCGGTCATGCGCCCGCGCACCAGCGTGCGCACCCGGCGACCGGCCACGTCGAACACCGCCAGGTCCACCGGCCCCGTGTGCTCGACCACCAGCGGAAGCACCGTGGTGCCGCGGAACGGGTTGGGGTGCGCCGGCAACAACGCGGCGCGCAGTGCCGGCGGCGCCACCGTCACCCGGAACGTTCCGAGGTCGCGGCCCAGTTCGTCGTGCATCGACACGTCGTAGCTGTACGATTCTCCGAAGTGCACGTCGCGATCGACGAACTCGAAGGTTCCGTCGTCGGCCGTAACCGTGGTCCCCGCATCGACGGACGTTCCGTCGCGCCCGCGGCGCACGAATCCCAGCGCAACGCCTCCCGGCGCCAGGATGCGCCCGCGGATGGCCACGTGCGGTCCCTTCCACGCGGCGTTCCAGGTGAACGCCGGTGCGACGATCGGGCTTGCGATGGGTGCCACGCAGAGGATCCCCGGCGGGAATCCCGTGGAAATCGTGCAGACGTTGGATCCCACCTGGGAGGGGTCGAACTGGATGACCACGAGCAGGGACTCGCCGGGTGCGAGCGTGTACGGACCGGCGCCCTGGATGACATCGAAACGGCCACACGTGTCGCTGGCCGCGATGGTCCCCGTGGCCTGCGCGCCGCCGGTATTGCGGATGATCACCGTGTCGATGCTCGCGCTGTCGGGGAAGAGGGCATACGCCGTGGTCCAGCGGATGTCGACCGACTCGCACGCGTCCAGCTGGTCGTTGCCGTTGCCGTCGGTTCCCACGCCGCTTCGGATGTCTTCGATGTCGTCGATGCCGTTTCCGTTGCAGTCGACGAACACGTGCGCAACCGGGCACTTGCCTGCGGCACCGCTGATCGCGATGGCCGCGACGTCGGAATCGCTCAGCTTGCGCGCGAACAGCTCCACCTCGTCGAGCATACCACCGGATCCGCCCAGCGGTCCGATCTGCAGGTCGCTCGAGTTGTCGATGCTCGCAACGGCCCATGTCGGCAGGCCCGCTCCGCCCGTGGGCGTTCCATCGATGTAGAATTGCGCGCTCGGCACGGTTCGGTCCACGGCCACGGCCAGATGGGTCCACTGGCCCACCGGAACGGCATTCCCGAAGTCCGGGAACGTGGCCGATCCGGTCGGGCTGTCCAGTTCGATCTCCTGGACCCCGTTGCGAATCGACCAGCGGAATCCGCTCGTGTATCCGGCCACCGTGCCCATCTTGGAAACCAGCGTATGTGTGCCGCCGGCAGCATTGAGATACACCCACGCATCCAGCGAGAAGTTGCCGATTGCCGGCGCGCTGGCCGTGCCGAAGTCGAGGCTTGCGTTATGGGGTACGTACGCGGCCTCGGTGGGTGAGCCCGTATAGAGGAACGCGTTGCCGACCCGGCCCGGGCCGTATCCGGGACCGCCCACATTGAACTGCGCGTCGTTGTGGTAGGGCGACTTGTCGGCCAGCGTGTTGTCGCCCGACCACCAGCCCCGGAGCCCCGCCGGCACGGTGGCGCAGCGCAGGTCGCACACGTCCACCGTCAGCTCCGCCCAGTCGATGGATGTGTCGTCGCCAATGCGGATGTCGAGATCCCCGTCCTGCAGCGTGGAGAGAACATTGGTGATGCCGTTGAACTCGGGCAGGTTGGCCAGGTCCAGAACGAACGTGGCCTTGTCGGGTGGATTCCAGTAGGTGTCCGCCCCCCCGGTACGGATGGACTGGAGAGTGCCGAACCGCTGGTACCACACCTGGTTCGTTCCGTCTTCGCGCAGGCTGATGCCGTCGTTGTCGGCGTTGTATCCATCGGCACGCACTCGAATCGTCAGCGTGGCCCCCACCACCGTACCGGCTCCCCAGCAGCCCGTCATGCACGGGTCGGTGCGCGAGAACGAGATGCCGATACAGCGATTGGCGGAGGAGATGTCGAACTGATCGAGGCGGTTGCACGTCTGCAGCGCAGCGAGCAGCGCGGCGGAGGTCGGTGTTGGCTCCGATCCGTCGGTAGCGTCGAAGTTGTCCTTGCGTCCTGCCAGGCACTGTTCGCTGCACGCCGGGACCGTACACGTTACGGCGTGGTTTCCAAAATCGAGACCTGTGATCTGATCGCCTGCCGCTACGGATTGTACGTAGTGTGCGTTTGCGGGGGCAGTCGGGACCCAGCCACTCTGAGGCTGCTCGGAGATGTAGTACGTGCCGGGCGCCACAGTGAATGAGTAGTCGCCGGTGGCGTTCGTGGTGGTGGTCGCCATGACATTTCCGTTCCGGGCCAGGCGAACGGTCCATCCGGCAAGTCCCGGCTCGCCAACGTCTCGGGTGCCGTTCGAGTTCTGGTCGTCGTATACCGTGCCGGCCAGGACGGCCTCGTTGGGTACGCACGTGTGGACCACCAGCTCAGCCCAGTCGATAGCGGTGACGTTACTGATCTTGATGTCCAGATCTCCGTCCTGCAGGGTGGCGAGTGCATTCGTCACGCCGTTCCAAGGACGGAGATTGGCGAGATCGAGCACAAAGGTTGCGGTATCGCCCTGTGACCACTTGTTGTCTGCGCCACCGGTCAGGTCGCTCAGAAGGGAACTGAATCCCTGGTACCAGACCGTGTTGGAGCCGTCTTCACGCAGACTGATGCCGTCGTTCCACGCGCTTCCGCCCGTTGCTTTCACGTGGATGGTGAGCGTGGCACCCACGACGACCCCCGAGCCCCAGCAGCCCGTCATACAGGTGTCGGCCGACGAGAAGGACACACCGATGCATCGACTGACCACGGCCTTGTCGAATTCCGGAAATCGGTCGCACGAAGCGAGGGCGGAGTCCAGCGCGGCTGATACCGGTGTCGGCTCTGCACCGTCGGATGTATCGAAGTTGTCCTTGCGTCCGGCTACACAGCTGTCGATACACGTAGACAGTGCAATGCACTGTCGGTTCCCGAAGTCCCGTTGCGACGAAACGTCACCCGCATTGAGTGTGAGCAGGTACTGTGCGGTCAGAGGGGCGGTCTGCAACCATCCCGCCTGCACCTCTTCCGACACCACATACGTACCCGCCGCCACGCCGAAGGCGTATCGCCCTAGGGCGTCGGTAACGGCCGTGTCCACGAGGGAACCTGCCGAGTACACACGCACCGTCCACCCGGCCAGCCCCGTCTCGGCGGCGTCCCTGAGCCCGTTCCCGTTGCCGTCGTGAAACACCGATCCCTCGATCCAGGCCATGTTCGGCTCGCACGCGACGCTGTCGGCACAGACGTCGTTGGCGCCGGCGTGCCAGAGGCCGTCGAGCGTGCGCTGCAGCCCCACGGGTTCGCATTCGAAGTCTTCATGGAGCAGGACGGTAC
>RFHO01000187.1 GCA_003696385.1 Planctomycetota bacterium
CGCCGGTGATCAGCCGGCGAGTCTCTTCCACGCTGTTCGACGCCGATTCTTCGATTTTCGGCCTCGTCAGCCGTGCGTAGGCCAACCAGTAGGGCTCGGCGCTCGCGCGCGGCCACAGAACACTCACAGCCCATCCGCCGATCAGACAGCAACCGAGCACCCCCACAGCCCAAACGCATCCGCCGGGCCCCACGGTGCGCGCGGCCAGGACCGTCGCACCACCTGAGGCAAGCGGACGAATCCGGCAGCCCGGCAGCATCGACCGCACGCCCCGCACATTGCAGTCAGCCGCCGCTGCAGCAGCGGTCGATGCTTTTCGCAACACGGCATGCTGGTACAAGCGACATGCGCAGGCGGCATACACGATCACCACCACCATGCAACCGGGGACGTACCACACGAAGTCGACCAATGCATGCACCAGATTGGCCGTCGTCGCCCCGGCGATGGCGGCCCAGAGAGCCGCCATCCGTGGCTCGCGCCGCATGATTCGGATTCCCCGCACGCACCAGTAGGCCAATACCGCGACGGCCGCCGCCGTCAGTCCCAATCCCGCCAGTCCCGTCTCGGAAGCCACCTGCAGATAGCCGTTTTCTGCATGCGTGAACTCGCGATCGAACAGCGGCAGATCCAGGTAGATCGGATAGACCTCCCGATGCGTTCCCACGCCTGTTCCGACCAGCGGGAAGTCCCGGAACGCCGAGACGTTCGCCTGCCAGATCGCCCAGCGGTTCGCCGACGACCAATCGTCCAGGCGGTCGGCCACGCGTTCAGCCATACGATCCGCGACCACGAACACGAACACGGCCGCCAGCGCGCAACCCGACAGCAACAGTCCGCCGAGCAGCCGGCCGGAAACCAGATCCGCCACGTACAGCAATGTCAGCGTCACCGCGGCTCCCGCCGCCATCGCCACCACGCCTCCACGAGACAGCGACAGCAACGCCGCACCGACGACCAGAGCGATCCCGGCAGCCAGCAGCCATGACGTCACGAGGCTCGTACCGACCATCTCGCCGCGTCCGTCCGTGCGGCCGGCAGTTGCGATGCAGGCCAGCAAGGCCGACAGCCCCAGCGCCGTGAATTGCGCAAAGTGGTTCTTGTTCGTAAAGGCGCCTTTCACGACCCCGTCGGGACTCGTATATGGGTACTCGAAAAACCAGTAGAACTTGCCGTTGCCGGCTGCGTATTGCACCAGACCGAACACCGCCATCGCCACCGCGGCACCGGCGACCCACCGCAGTGCGCGCTCGCATGATTCGAGCGTATCCAGACGCTGCACCAGCGTGAAAAACAGCAGCCCATAGGCAACCAGGACGCTCAGACCGGCCATCGTTTCGGCCGGCGCCAGCGAAAGGCATCGCCATTCGTGGAACACCGCGGCCTGCTCGCCGTTCCATGCCGGCAGCAACGTCTCGATGCGGGGCGAAAGCCGCTCCAGCACTGCATCCGGCAGAGGTACCACTTGGAGTACCCCAAGCACCGTCGCCGCCAAGATGATTCCCATGCTGCCGGAAACGACGACCCTCCGCTCCGCCCTCCACGCCGTTGCGCAGGCCCACACCAGGGCCGCCACGACGCTGGATATCAACAGGAACAACCGTGCAAATTCCAGTCGGCCGCCAAGCAGAAACGGGACTCCGACCGTCGCAGCCACCAGCGCCAGGTCGACCATCACCATCGCGGCATTCGCTGCAGACCCACGGTCGTTCCCGCGCCGGTCGCCGAATGCATTCCCCGTGGACATGTCACCATCCCTGTGCTGTCCGGTCCATCCATTGTGTGACCTCGGGAGGGCTACGGACGGCGACCGGACGCGGGATGGCGGCCCGCCCGAACCCATGGTCGCTCACCACACCATCTCTCGCCGTTCGCCCGCGACCGTTCACGCCGCCTTCTTGGCACGCTTCCCGCGTCCCGACCGCCGCTTGCCGTCGTGCTCTTCGTCGTCACTCTCCGCGTAACCGTAGCCATAGCCGTAGCCATAGCCGTACCCGTAGCCATAACCGTAGTATCCATCGCCGTCTTCGGCGCTGACGTTGTTGACGACGATCCCCAGCAGGGGCACGTCCACCGCCCGGAACGCTTCCGCGGCCCGAATGACCATTTTCCGCCGGTTCTTGTCCGGCCGGATCACCAGCAGCGCACCATCGACGAACCGCCCCACCGCCGTGGGATCCGCAACGGCCAGCGCGGGCGGCGCGTCGACCAGGATCTGGTCGTACGTCGTTTCCGCCCAGGCCAACAGGTCCACGAATCGGGGGCTGCCCAGCAGCTCCGCCGGGTTGCTGGGACGCGGCCCGGATGGAATGAAATCCAGTCCGGCACACCCCGACTGAAACAGACACCCCTGCAGGGCCACCTGCAGAGGTTCTTCGCTGCGCAGAACGGTTGACAACCCCGGCGCCGCGCGCAGTCCGAACAGCGTCGTCATTCCAGGACGACGAAGATCCGCATCGATCAGCAACGTCCGCTTGCCGGCCTGGGCGAAGGCCACCGCCAGATTCGACAGCACGGTGGTCTTGCCGTCGCCCGGTTCGGTACTGCTGACGACCAGCCGTTGCGCAGGCGTCTCCGAAAACATCAGCTTCAGACGCAACGTCCGGAACGCCTCCGTTTCCACTCCATTCGGCTTGGCGAACGTGAGTACCGACGCCACGCCCGTCCCTTCCAGCTGCTGCAGTTTCCGCACAATCGCCAGCACCGGCGCGCCCAGCTGCAACTGAAGCTCTTCCGGAGAGCGGAAGCGATCGTCGATCGAGTCCAGGACGTAGATCATCCCAAGCCCCGTCGTGGTTCCCAGGGTCAGTGCAACCAGTGCCACCAGCACCAGCCGCGGCGAAACCGGTTGTGGCACCACCTTCGGATGACTGACCACCTCCGTCTTCAACGCACCGCTGTCGCTGCCCAGGTCCAGTTCCTTGATCCGCTCCAGGAACAGGTCGTTCAGCGACCGCAGCCGGTTCAGCTCAAGGCTCAGGATCTCCATCTGCAGGTGGCGGTTGTTCAATTCGATCGCCTGCTTCTTCAGTTGTTCGAATTGTTCGACCAGCGACCGTTCCTCTTCCAATGCCACCATCAGCCTCCGGATGGCCATCTGCCGCAGCCGTGGTTTGATGTGTGTCTCGGTGGCCGCCCGAAGTTGCTGCGCCATCCCGGCCCGATACTGTGTGACGTACTGTTCGTTGGCACGAATCCGGTCACGCAGGCTGAGAATCCGCGGGTGGTTGGGACCCAAAAACGCCAAACGCCTCTGCAGTTCGGCATAGTCGGACCGGAGTTGCTGTTCCACGCGGCTGAGCACCAGTGCATCCTGCTGGCTGAACCCCAGTTCGCTTTCCAACATCTGCCGGCCGACCGGCTCCAATTCGCCCTGCATCAACTGAAAGACATCCTGGCCCGTCGCCAGCGCGTTCTCCACGGCGTTGAGAAAGACACGGGCATTGATCGTCTCTTTCTTGGCTTCCAGCAAAGCCTGATTCAACCGAGCGATCTGTTCGGCGATCAGACTGATCTGCCGGCCGTCCGCCGTCACGATCTCTTCCGATGCCGAACGCAGCGCGGCCAACTGCGATTCCTTGGATCGAATCTCCTCTTCCAGTTGCCGTTGTTTCCGTGTCAACACTTCCAGATTGTCGTGCGCTCCCTTCTTGTGCGTTCGTTCCATGAAATCGAGATACGCCGCCAGAATCGCCTCGACCATCGCGGCGGCTGCCTTCGGATCCCGTGACCGGTATCGCACGTCGATCAGACTCGTCTGCTTGATCGTGCTGACATACGTATTGCTGCGGACCTCCTTGACCCACTTGGAACGCGGCACGTCCTGAAGGTCGACCATCCGGTACTCCGGCGAAAGACGTTCGATGGCGTCTTCCAGGACACGGTCGCTGACGACCACTTCCTGCAACGTTGGCAACTGGTCGAGAACCGCCCGCGGCGTCGACTGCTGTTCCTGCAGCACACTCGCGTTCGTCTGCAGTACCAGCAAGCGGGCGTTCGAGGCGTAGTAGCGCGTCGCCGTGAGGTAATACAGAGCTCCGAACACCGCCGCGATCAGCAGAGTCCCCAGCAGAATCGCCTTGCGCATCCGTACGGCGTGTGCGAAGCGCAACAGGCTGGCCAACGGATTGATTGCCGGCACGGCAGCCAAATCGGCCGCCCGAGACGCTTCCTGTTGCAGTACCAGAGAAGGCACATCCTGCGTCATCGCGCTGCTCGCTTCTGACCACTATCCGGCAGAGCCCGCAGATCCGCACGGTTTCGCAACTGGCAGCCACCGTATCGACCGGGTCCAGGCGTCCCGTCGCCCGTCGATTGGCGACGACTTCCGCAGTCCCTTCCGGCACCCCCGAGCCGACAATCCGCCCCGGGCCTCGTCAGGGCATCGTGTTCTCTGGCAACCGCCGTTCGCGCGCGATCTCAGAAGAACGAATTGATGCCCGTGCTGACGGCGAAGCGAATCACCTTCAGCGCCTCGAGCATCACCGTTTCGGGCGTCTGCTCGACGCTCACCACGTCACCGGGAGCCAGCAACAGGTTTTCCCGTCCGTCCCACTTCGCTCGCCGCAAACTGACCCGGATCACCGCCGGTTCGCCCCCCTGTGGATTGTTGCGGATCACCAGCACCTTGTCGGCCAGACCATTGGAAACGCCCTCGGCCATGGCGATCGCGTCCAACACGCGGACCGGCTCAGCGATCGGAAAATCATAGTGGCCCGGCTTTTTCACCAATCCCAGAACCTTGATCGGCTCCGGCTCGAGCTTCTCAACCATCACGATGGCGCCATCCGGGAGGTAATGCCCCTGAGGCCCCTGTTCGGTCGCGCTGACCAGATCCACTTCCAGCGTGCGGGGCGCGTGCGTGGCCGTCGCCGATGCCGGCTGAACCCCCGATCCACTGCCTTCCGCGATCGCCGTACCGCCACCTCCCGAATCGCCGGGCAGACGGATCGTCACTTTGGGCCCGGCTTCCTTGGTCAGCCCGCCCGCCGCCACCAAAGCGCCGAGCAGATGGCTGCCGGACGGGGACAACTCTTTCAGCCCCGGCTCGCGAACCGCTCCGATGACCAGGATGCGGTGCTTCCGACGATGCTTGAACGTGACCGTCACGTATGGCGAACGGTACAGGTTGCGGGCCACCGCGGCCTTGGCGATCTCTGCTTCCGCTTCTTCCAGTTCCAGTCCGGCCAGATGCATCGGCCCGATCATCTGAAGATTGGCCACCCCGGTCTGCTCATGGACCCGCGCCTCGAATTTGTCCGGGGCTTCCGAGACACTGCCGGAATAGATGCTGATCTCAAGAAGATCGCCCGGTGCGATCCGTTCCGCACCGTCGTCGGGCGTCCCGAGGTTGATCAGGTCCGCGGTGTGGGGATTCGCCACCGCACGGGCCTGCAAGGCGGCCGGCAGTTCCTGCGGCCGGTAGTAGGACGTCGTCGCGCACCCCAGAGACGCCGACGTCAGCACCGCCAGCAGCATCCCGGACGCACGTACCGCGCGTTCCAAGGCCCCGACTCGCCGTTGCCGATCGTCACCCCACGGGGAGGCCCGATGGTGCGACCATGCGCCAACGTCGGTCCGGTACACAGCACGCGTAACCACAGAGTCCTCCATGACTCCTGCCGACAAAGCGAGCATCCGTGACGACCAGGCGACTCGAACCGCAGGCCGCGTCCTTTTTTCGCCTCCAGTTTCCCGCCGCCAGCATCCAGGGGCGCAACCGCCTCCGACACCGTACCCGATGGCCCAATCGGCGAGCAGGCAGGCCAGACCTCATTCCATCGGTCGAGGACCGATACAACCCCTCGCTGCGAAGAAACGCGCCCGCAAACCGTACGCCGACCTGTCGACGAACCGCACACGGCGCACACGTCGCAAACCGGCGCGGTGCTATAGCGCAATGCCCGAATCCCGTCAAGATGAACCCGTCGCTCGGCGTTTCACAGACCGGCCGGACCTGCCGGTTCCCAAGCCCCGGCAACCGCGGATACACACTTGCGGGATCCCCGACGAGTTTGGCCTTTCACACAGGCAACGGCCGGTGATGCTCACTCGCGAACACACTGTCGAATCCGCGGGTCGCACCCGAGCAAAAAAAACGCGGCGGCTCGAATCCCGCGGGCAGGTCCCGAACGGCCGTCACCGTCGGGCACGAAATCCAAGCCACCGCTGGTCCAGAACAGCCAAGGCGCTGCGACCACGTCCAGCATGCGAAAGGGCACCGGCATGCCCGCGCGGCGCTCCCCAGACCCGAGTGGCGGCTGCCTGGCCCCACATCCGCATTGCAGTCGCCGAAGTTGCACTTCCCGGCTACATTGCGCGTTCGCGGAACTCCCGCAACACTTCGCAAACCGTCTGCAGACAAAGGCGGTCGACAGCGCCTCGGCATTCGGTCGATCGACGTCTCTTTCGCATCGGCAGGCATTGCTCACATTGGTACGGCTCTCGAGATTATTCACACATTGGCAACAAAAGCGCCGTTCCAAAAACCGCGGTTCGTGATTTGCGGCAAACGATACTGATCACTCGAACATGTCGACGGCGAGCGATTCACCATTCGGAGAGAAACGGTTGCCGCGCCGTGGCCAATTGCGACCAGCGTCAAGCTGTACCGGCGCCTCGGCGTGGGGGGCCCAGCCGCGCGGTCCGGGCCGTCACGAAGCGGCGATCGGTGCTCGCATGCCGCCGGGCCACAGCACGACACGGTAGTCGAATGGTGCGAGCGGAACGCCAGGAACGCGCGCTGGCGGCGGATGTCCGCGCATTCGCTTCGGACACGGAGAAGCGGACCATGTCCACACAGACCGTCAAGACAATGCAACCAACACACCAGCGGTTCGTCGATCGGCTCGAGCCGCGGGTACCCCGCCGTGTTTCACGAACGCAACCATCCAATCGACGGCCGATGCCATACTGGCGGAGCGTGGCCATCCTGATTCCGTTGCTGCTGTCGCAATCGGCCGGCGTGGCTCAGGTCCCGCCGTCACCCGCAGCTTCGACGTCCAACGCCGCAACGGCGCCTTCGGACGTGAAAGCCCCTCCCGGGCCGCTGGACGAGTCCCCCATCACGTTGGAGCAGATTCAGCAGCAGGCCAAACTGGCCGCGGAGGCGCCCGACCTGGACGCCGGAGTGAAGCAAAAGATCGCTGAACTCTACCAGAAGGCGACCGAGAACCTGCAACGGGCCGCACAGGCCCGAGCCGACGCCGAGCGTCAGCGGAAGCTGGCCCAGACGGCGCCGCAGCGCGCGGCCGACCTGCAGCGACAGATCGAATCGATTCGCCAGGAACAGAACCTGCCGCAGATTCCGAAAGACGTCGCGGCAGTCGAACAGGAACTGAACAAGTGGCAACTGCAATTGGAACAACTGAAGAAGCGGCTCCAGGAACTGCAACTGCAACCGGCCGAACGTGCGCGTCGCCGCAAAGAGCTGCGGGAACTGTTGTTGAAGGCCCCCGAAGAGCTGGCGGAAATCCGGAAGCAACTCGAGCAAACGCCGGCAAACGCGCCCGCCCCTTTCGCATTGGCGAAGAAAACGGAGCTTCAGACGCGCCTGCAGAAACTGGCCGCCGAAACCGATGCGTGGAACGCCGAACTGGCGATGTATGACGCGGAAGAGGCCGCCGATATTCCCCGGCTGATGCGGGACCTCGTTTCCCTGCAGATCAGCCAGACCGAGAAGATCGTCCATCGGCTCGACGAGGCATTGCAACGCAAAAGGCAGCAGCTCGCGCAGGAAAACCTCCGCCGCGCACGTCGGGACGTTCTCCGAGCCCGACCGGAAGTCAAACGGATCGCCGAACAGAACCAGAGGTTGGCCGAGCAGATCCAGCAACTCAACAGCGATCTCGAACAGGCCAAGGCGCTTCTGCGCCAACAGAAGGATCTGCTGGAGTCCATTCGGCACCGACACTCCGACGCACAACGGCGGATCGAAACCATCGGCTTGACGCCCGCCATCGGTACGTTGCTTCGCAAATACCGGTCGATGTTGCCCAGCCTTTCAGACGTGCGCAAGAGGATCGCGGAGCGGCAGGATCTGATCAACGAACTGCAATTCAAACTGTTTGAACTGGACGCGCAACGCGAAGCACTGGCGGACATCCAGCCGATGGTCGACCGGATCCTCCAGCAGGCCGCGCCGAACCTTGCCGGCGAACTGGATCGAATCCTGCTGAAGGAAGCCACCGAGGAACTCTTGCAAAAACAGCGGGATTTCCTCGACGAAGCCCTGCGCACTACCAACGACTACTTCGACACGCTGGTGGAGCTGGATACCGTGGAACGTCGCCTGATCGACACGGTGCTCGCCTTCCGCAGCTACATCGACGAACAGATCCTCTGGATCCGCAGCAACAAACCGCTGTCCTTCACAGCAACTCGGGAAGCGTTCGCACCGCTGCGTCCGCTGGTCGATCCGTCGTTCTGGGAACGGGTCATCGGCGCCGTCGTTCGAGACATCCGCCGGCATGCCCCGGAGTACCTGGCCGGATTGCTTGCGTTGCTGCTGCTCGTGTGGATGCGCCCGCGTCTGCGCTCCGAACTGCTCGCCCAGGCGAAGGTCGCCGCGCGCGGCAGCTGTGACTCGCTGAAACCGACGGTCGTCGCCGCCGCCTGCACGACGCTCCTTGCGTTGCCCGAGCCGGCGGCCTGGCTGCTGGTCGGCCGCTGGTTGAATCGCGCAACCGCCGAATTGGGTGAGGATCTGCTGGAACTGGGCGGGGCAGTGACCGTGGTCGGCCAAGTACTGTTGTGGCTGGAGTGGCTGCGGCACGCATGTCGGCCCGACGGACTGCTCGAGGCACACTTCGGCTGGAGCAACGGCAGCGCGGCACATCTGCGGGTCCAGTTGCGGTGGTTGAAGTTGTTCGGCGTTCCGCTGCTGTTCTTCGGCGGTCTGCTGGCGACGGACGAGGTCTTGAGTGCGCGGATGACGCTGCAGCGGCTTGCCTTTGCGCTCGGAATGGGAGTGGTCACCGTGTTCCTGGCGCGGGCGTTGGATCCGCGACGCGGATTCGTGGAGGAACTGCTGCGCACTCGTGCGGGCGGCTGGCTCGACCGCTTGCGATGGCTGTGGTACGGAGCTGCGTGTGCTACGCCCGTGCTGCTGGCCTACCTGGACATCGTCGGTTTCGATTACACGGCGCGACAACTCGCCTGGCGGCTGTATCTCACCGTCGTCTGGCTGACCGTACTGTGGATGGCGCGCGGCTTTATCACACGGGCCATGCTGATGTATCGCCGTCGCGCGGCGATCCGGGCTCTGCGGGAACGCCGAAAGCAGATGCAGGCTCAGCAGGCGACGGAACGCGGCTCGACGGCCGGACCGCTACCGACGATCAGGCCCGAACCGGAAGTCGAAATCGACACCGCGGCCATCAGTCAGCAGACGCAACGACTGCTCAACACCATCGGCATTCTCGTCGCCGCATCCGCTCTGTTCATCGTCTGGTCCGACGTGCTCCCCGCCTTTCGATTCTTGAATCGGCTGGAGGTCTGGCCGACGGCCGGGTCGACGATGGCGGCGCCCAGCGGGCAGTCCTCCGCGGAAGCAACCCCGGAGTCCGCGACGCCGGTGGCCACAGCTCCTACGACGTTGACGTGGGGCCAACTGTTGCTGGCCGTTCTGTTCGGTACGCTCACTTTCCTGCTGATGCGCGACGTGCCCGCGCTGTTGGAGATGCTCGTGCTGCAACGATTGCCGCTCGATCCCCCCGCACGGTACGCGATTCATCGACTCACGGGCTACGCCATCCTGCTTTTGGGAACGATTCTGACCTGTCGGGCCCTGGGGATCAGCTGGACCACCGTGCAATGGCTGGCCACGGCCTTCACCTTCGGCTTGGCCTTTGGACTGCAGGAGATCTTCGCCAACTTCGTCGCTGGCCTGATCATTCTGTTCGAACAACCCATTCGCGTGGGAGACATCGTCACGGTCGGGGACGTCACGGGAATCGTTTCCCGCGTCCGCATCCGCGCCACGACCATCACCAATTGGGACCGCAAGGAATTCATCGTCCCCAACAAGGAGTTCATCACCGGCCGGCTCCTGAACTGGACGCTCAGCGACACCATCAACCGCATCGTCATCAATGTGGGAGTGGCGTACGGCACGGACACCGATCGTGTGACGGCCCTGCTGCGGGAGATCGTCACGCAACATCCGGAGATCATGTCGGACCCGGCGCCGTTGATCAGTTTCGAGCAATTCGGGGACAGCACGCTGAATTTCGTCGTCCGCGCGTACCTCGCACGCTTCGACAATCGTCTGGCGACGATTCACGAACTCCACTCCGAGATCCACCGCCGCTTCAATGCCGAGGGCATCGAAATCGCGTTTCCCCAGCGGGATCTGCATCTGCGTTCGTTGCCGCCGGAACTGCTGTCGGCCATGCAGCGATCCGTGGCCGATTCCGCCGCACCGCCATCGTCGTGAACCCGCGATGCCGCCCAGCGCCCCCAACCGGTCCGACACCGGAGCGGCGATCCACAGACGTCCTCTCAAAACGAACGCGCCTTCCGGCAATGGCTGGCGGGTCGCCCTTCTTGCGAGCCGTCCGCGAAGCCCGCCGACGCGGTCGCACCGCGTCCGGCCGTCTGGCGTACGGGGGGCCGCTCGGGTATCGAAGGACACACTGCCGGACTCACGAGGAAGCCATCCCGATCGGCGGCTACCACAGCAGGCCGAAATTCACCCACACGCAGAGGGCGAACATCACCGCGGCGGCCAGTCTCGGCCCCCACACACCGCCAAGGGATTCGTCCCCCACGGCCATCGCCGGGATACTGGTCCGGCTCAGCCAGTCGGACGCCGCCGCATCCGCAGCGGCCCGGGCTCGGTCGGTCACGTCGGACACACGCTCCGCCACCGCCGGCTGCCGTGCCGTCCGATTCCGGCCGGCGTGTCGCTGAATGAGCGTCGCCACCGCCATCGGCACCAACGTGAACAGTACCGACCATGCAATCGCCACCCAGCGCTCACTCAGCCAGGCCGGAAACCACGGCCAGTCGACGAATTGTCGATCAATCAGAGCCAGCACCCCGTATGCCCCCCCGCTCAGCAAGCCGACCAGCCCTGACCGTCGCGAAACCTTCGTCGTTACGCCCGCCACATAAACCGTCAGCAAAGGCGTCACGAAAACCGGTATCAGTGTCACGAATGCCCGCAGCATGTGATCCTGACGCGCAATGAAAGGCACGTAGGCAAAGCCCAACAACAGAATCCCCACCGTCGATACGCGGCTGATCAGCACATAGTGCGACTCCGACCGGTTCGACGCGATGAACCGCGCATAGACGTCCCGCGTGAATACGGCCGAAAGTGCCGAACCCATCGAATCGAACGTACTCACCAGCGCGGCCACCATGCCGGCCACCACCAGCCCCTTCAGTCCCGGCCGCAGTACATGGTTGGCCAGGTAGGGGAACAGTCGGTCCGGGTCCAGTTCCGGCAGGCCATCCATGCCGTGGCAGAATACGCCCAGACTCGCCGCGACCAGCATCACCGGCAGACTCAACAACACCCCGAAGACCGCGCCGTATTGCATGTCCCGCAGCGAGCGGGCTCCCATCAGACGCATCGTCTGAGTGTGGTTCACGGTCCAGTACCCGGCCCCAATGATCGTCCATCCCAGGACGATCCAGCCGGCGGCCAGCCGACCGCGATCGCCATGGTATCCGCCGACGTGCAGCAACGACGCCAGGTGCGTCCCGGCCTGCACGTCCTGCGCGTGCAACTTCGCCTCCAATGCCTTCCACCCGCCTACCTGGTCCCACACCGCCGTGAACACCACCGCCGCGGCGATGATCATCACCACGCCCTGACCGGCATCCGTCCATACCACCGATTTCAGACCGCCCCACGAGGTGTACACTGCCGCGGCCACCACCAGGCCAACGATGACCACCCAGGCACCCACGGCCGAAAGTCCAACCAGCTCCAGCAACGCCTGATACGTCGACCAGATCATGGCCCCCAGCAACGACGTGCGATACTGAATCTGAATGAGCGCACTGAGCACGCGGGTCGAAGGGCCGTACCGCCATTCCAGATACTCGGCGTTCGTGAAGCAGCCCGCGCGTACGATCTGCGGCACCACGACCCACGCGGCCAGAAACGCCCCCACCGCACTGCCCAGTGCATAGACCGTGACGACGTGCACCCCCTCCCGGAACGTCATCGCCGTCACGCCCACCAGATCGGCCGAGTCCACATTGGTGGCGAACATCGACAGTCCGATCGCCCACCACGGCAGAGTGCGTGAGGCCAGAAACCACTCGAAGCTCGACCGCGTCCCCCGCGCCACCCACAGGCCGGCCAGGATGATCCCGCCGTTGAACACCGCGACGATCAGCCAGTCCCAGCCGCTCACCGCTCCCCGTCCTCCTTCGCACCGACCGGCGCGCGACGGCTCCCTCGACACCGTCGCCTCCCGGGCGCAGCCGATGCCTCACCGGTCATCGCGATCGGACTGCTCGTCCGCAGCATCGGACGACAGCGGCTGCTGGCCCCAGGGAATCGGAAACGTGGGCGGTCGGCGGTGGCGATCCCGGCGACGATCCTTGGCCCGGTTCTTGAAATACCGGACGAATCGCACCAGTTGTCGAACGGCCTCCTCATACGCCCGTCGCCCCTTCTCCACCGATGCCAGCTCGGCTTCGCCCAGCACGCCCGTATCGCTGTAACTGCTGGTCCACGAAACGACGGTACCGGGCCCCTGCCCATACAGATCCACGTAATTGAATGGACTGCCTTCCTCGTTGAAACTGATCGTACCATTGCGGATCTGGTCCTTGCGGACGTTTTCCTCATCGAGGAACAGGTACAGCGACGTCTCCAGCTCGCAGGCGTGCGCGATTCCACCGGGAAAACGGCTTTCGCGCCAGTTCGGCAGGAACTCCGGATCCACGGTCAGCAGTTGCCACCAGGCGGTCAGTACGCATTCCGCATCGGTCTCCAGATTCGTGCGCCGAGCGACCAGGTCCAGATTCGGCATGTTCGAACCGTGACCGTTGAGCAGGATGATCTTCTTGAATCCGTGATAGGCCAGCGACTTGGTGATGTCGAGCACCATGTGGATGAAGTGCTCGAAATGGCAGTTGATCGTCCCCGGAAAGTCCATCACGTGGCCGGTATAGCCGTACGCCACGACCGGAAGCACGAGAATGTCCTGCGGAGCCTCGCGCGCGGCGCCATACGCAATGCCCTGCGGACAGATCAGATCCACGTCCAGCGGCAGATGCGGCCCATGCTGCTCGACCGCGCCGCATGGCACGATGCAGACCTTCCCGAGCTCGACCGCATCGTTGATTTCCGGCCAGGTCAGCTTTTCGTACCGATACTCCGTTCGTACCCGGTCTGACATCACGCACCCCTCTTCCCACGCACCACTTTCCCCCCGCAGAGCTGCTCAGCGGGCAACCAGTGGTGAACGGCTCCGCAGACCCGGGAGCCCGCTGCCTGAAGCGGACGTATGCCCGCGCAGCAGGCCACGCAGCAGCCAGGTCGCGATCGCCGCCGCGACGACAAGCATGAGCCAATGGTAACGGATGCCCGATGCGTCCACACCGAGCCATGGTCGCACCCATGCGGAATGCAGCC
>RFHO01000188.1 GCA_003696385.1 Planctomycetota bacterium
GTGCTGCGGAAGCCTCTCGGCGGCACGTTGCAACAGCTCCTCGGCATCGGCCCAGCGCCCGAGCTTCATGGCGATGCGCGCCTTCAGCCACAGCGCGTGTGGGTCATCCGGTTGCAAGCGCAGGGCCGCATCCACGTGCCGGTTTGCGGCCGCCCAGCGGCCGGCTTCGGCGTCGAGCTCGGCCAGCCGGATCCGGGCGACGCGGATCCGGTGACGCCGGGTGACCTCGTGCCGGCAGGCGCACAGGCGGCCGTGCCCCAGCCGGAGATTTCCGCCGAAGCGGGCTCCGCGCGATCCCGCGCCGCAAACGCCCTGGCGGACTGGCCGGATCGGTTCCTGGAGCAACTGGCTCAGTACCGCTTCGATCCGCATTGGCAGGCCTATCGAGCGGCCGAACTGGCGCGCTTCGGGCGGCTCGATGCCGCGATCCGGACGATGCAGCGCGTGGTGCAGGAGGTTCCGGACGAGCCGCTTTTCGCAGGTGCTCTGGTGCGATTGCTGGTCCGGGCGAAGCGGCTTGCCGAGGCGGAACGGGTCGTGGATGAGGCACGGCGCGAGCATCCGGAGGACTTCGAGCTGTTGCGGCTGGCCGCCACGGTCCGGCTGCTCCAGGGCGATGCCGCTGCGGCCGATCCGCTGTTGCGGCGGGCGATCGATCAGAAACCGGACAACGCGGCGGTGCGATACGACCGGGCCCTCGCGCTGCTGGCGATGAAGCGGCGGGACGAAGCGTTGCAAGAGCTGGAGGCCGCCGTTCGCGTCGATCCCGCGTTCTTCGATGCCTGGTTTGCCCTCGCCAACGAACGCCTGGCCGACGGCGAAATCGAAGCGGCCCGTCGCTGTCTGGAAAACGCGTTGCGGCTGCGGCCCGACGACGCCCGCGTCTTGGGGCTGCAGCGGAGGATCCAACGCCCCTGATCGCCGCAGGGAGGCGTTGCTGAGCCGGGCAGCTCCAGAACCGGCCCGACCATCGGCGGCTGCGACGCGGCGGGTGGCCGCTCGGGGGCGTCGTCACATCGGCACGTGCCCGGCACGCGCCAATACTTCGATTTCCGGAGGCACGGCACACGTGGACAGGACAGAACCAACTGGGCAAGCGGCGCCCGCACAACAGTCGGGGACGGAAATCCACAACGACACACTCCGTCGGCTGCTGGCCATCGAGTCGTCGTGCGACGAAAGCGCGGCGGCGGTGATCGACGAGCGTCTGAATGTTCTGGCCAGCATCGTGGCGTCACAGCACGAGCTGCACGAACGCTTCGGGGGGGTCGTGCCGGAGATCGCTTCCCGCGCCCACCTGCGCTGTCTGCTCCCGGTGATCGACGAAGCGTTACGTGAGTCCGGCACCGAGCTGGACGACCTCGCCGCCATCGCGGTGGCCACACAGCCGGGGTTGGTGGGCTCACTGCTGGTGGGATTGACCGCAGCCAAGGCCCTCGCGCTGGTGCTGGACAAACCCCTGATCGCCGTCGATCACATCCACGCGCACATCTATGCCTGCCGGATGGCCGCCGGGCGGGATGTGTTCCCGTGCGTCGGTCTGGTGGTCAGCGGAGGCCACACGAACCTGTACGAGTGCCGCGGAGCCACGGACATCCGGCTGTTGGGCTCCACCGTCGATGATGCCGCCGGCGAAGCCTTCGACAAAGTCGCCCAGTTGCTGGGCCTCTCCTATCCGGGCGGTCCGGCCATCGAACGAGCGGCGGCGGGCGGCGACCCGCGCGCGGTTGCCTTTCCTCGACCATTCCTGAACGATCCGCGGCTGTGCTTCAGTTTCAGCGGCCTGAAAACCGCGGTACGGTACGCGGTGCAGGGCGTGCCCGGTCAGGACAAACCCGTGCCGCCGCTGACGCCCGCACGTGTGGCCGACCTGGCGGCATCCTTCCAGGAAGCCGTCGTCGATGTCCTGGTCGAAAAGACTCGCCAGGCCGTCCGGCAGACGGGCCTGCACCGGGTGTGTGTCGGCGGCGGGGTCGCAGCAAATCGACGGTTTCGTGAACGGCTCGCGGAGACAGCCGAGCGGGAAGGGTTCGAGCTGATCGTCGCGCCGCCGCATCTGTGTACCGACAACGCCGCGATGGGCGCGATTGCATGGGAGCTGTTCCACCAGGGGCGATTTGCCGACCTGGACGTGGACGTGACACCCGGCCTGGTGCGGGCTTGAGCTGTGGCACGCTGGTTCGCGGTCGAGCGATACGCTCGGTTTCCGCGGCCGATGCCATACTCGCGGGATGGAATCGAGGTGAAACGTGTGGGACTGGCGGACGTTGACCGTCGGCTTGGTGCTCGTCGCCGTCAGCGCTGTCGCTCTGTGGCGGCACTGGGTGTCGTACCGCCGGGAGATCGAGCCGGGTGCGGCCGAAGAAGAGGACCGCGCCTTTCAACGGCGGCGACTGCGCCGGCGGATGCAGACATCGGGATTGATCGGACTGGTCGGACTGCTGATCGCCGCCGGAGACCGTTGGATCTGGAACCAGGGGCCGGCCGCCGCGACGGCCTACTGGCTGTTTGTGCTGCTCATCATCGCATGGATCATCCTGCTGGCGCTCGGTGACATGGCGGCGACGCAGGTCTATCAGGGCAGCGCACTGGCACGGCTGCGAGCCAAACAGCGGGCTTTGTCCGAAGAAGCAGAGCGGCTGCGGCAACAGATTCTCTCCGAGGCCGCCGGCCGCGGAAACGGCCACGGCCGGCCGCCCACGCACGGTACACCGCGCTCCACCGATTGATGCCCACCGCCCGGCCGCGGACCGTTCCTCAGGAACTCACGTTGGCATCCGCGACCCGGAGCGGGGGCCGGGATCCTCGCGGGTTGGTTCAGAGGATCAACCACTTTCTTTCCGAACATACGCTGCTTTCGGAACGAATGTAGTTCCTCGGCAAACCTTGGCCGGAGCCGACGCCGGCAGTGGACAACGAAGTTTCCGCTTCGGGGCTCGGCCGGGAAGTATGCTCCTCAAACAACGGCCGAGGGTGTTCCGGTCGCGCCGTCATGCACCCCCAGTCGTGGCCTGTGCGCTTCACGATTTGACAGGGCCGAGTCGCGGTGTTCTACTGCTAAATGCTCTCACCAACATTCGTCGCCTCTCGCCAGATTGCGTGGCCCCGGCCATGGCGCAGCGACCGACGGCCAAGCGGAAACCGCTAGGCTGTCATCCGGGCCGAGCAGAACTGCGGCTCTCCGACGCCGGCGTTGCCCGGCTTCGCGTATGACACTACAGCCGTCGCACCGAACAAGCATACGTGCTCTGGATCCGCTGGCTTGCTGTCTTCGATCACCGGCTCCACCCGCACGACCGGGTCGTCTCGCGGGCAGCCAGCGCCGCGGGCATCACCAGGCACGAGCCTTCCCACGTACTGCGCCACAGCTTCGCTACGCGCCTCTTGGAGAACGGCTACGACATCCGCACGGTGCGGTAGTTTCCGGGCTACAAGGACGTCCGTACGACCATGATGTGTACGTACATGTTGAACCGGGGCAGGCGGGGAGTCCCAATCCGCTTGACAGGCTGGGGGATCTGGACGAGAGGGAATGATTTCCGTGTTATTCGGCGCATCTCTGCAATCTAACACATTCGCGGCCAGCGGGTTTACCTCACCTAAGCTGCTTCGGTGCAATCAATTGCGCTGGATATTGCTCAACGAAGCGCTGCGCGTTACCTTGCAGGAAGCGCCAACAAAGATTTTTATCCGGCGCCGGATAATCAATAACGCAAAGTTAGACGCTATGGATCAATCATCCACTGAGAACCCTGAGCGGAAGAGTTCTGGCCGGAGTTGGCCCTGGTGGAAGCCATACGTCTTCACGCTGGGTATGCTGCTTGCCGTGGTCGTGTTTTTGATCGCGTGCGGCATCTTTGCGGACTTTCTTGAGCGAATTCCCTTCGCGTGGCCGATGTTCTTCAGTCTGTGGACGTTGGCTGCCATCATCGAGTCTTTCCGAGAGTCTCGCGCGGCCTCCTCGCTGGTGGGAAACCTCCTACTATCGCTGTTCTTCGGCTTGGCTGCGCTGGCATACTCGATAAAGCCCGATCCGACGCTGGCGGTTTCGTATGGTCTACTCGCGGTAATATGGCTTTGTCTGGCCGTCAAGGCCGGAACTATGCGCCGCAAGCGGCAGAAGCAACAACTGCCGAAACTGGACCGAGCTGTCGAAACAATGAGCCGAGCAGTCGGACAGGAAGAGATGAAAACGCGTGCGTCTAACCAGTCGCTCAACCCGACCGAGAACAGGCCGGCGAGTTGAGCTTGTGATAGAAAAGGATCCCTTCGCGCCGACCTGTTCGCGGCGGGTTAGCTTCGTCGTTAGGCGTTGGCAGGTCAGGAGGATACAAGATGCGTGACGGCAATACGATTCTTAATCTCTTCCTCCTGCTTGTATCCACTGTCGTCGTGGCGGCGTTGTTGGTCGTGAGTATCGCGTGGGTCTACAGGGATGCAAAGTCGCGCGGCAATTGGACGCCGATCAAATATGGCGTTCTCGTGGGAGTGACGCTTTGGCCCTTCGCTTATCTCTTCGGCCTGCTTTTCCAAGGGGGCGTAGGCGAACAGGTCCGGCCTGGGATGCCCGGGATCGTGTTTATCCCCGCAATGACCGCCCTCACGGCCCTCTTTGGCGGCCTCTTTGGGGCAATTCTTGGAGCGTGTTTCAGGGGCGATGTGCGCTGCAACCGGGGTGCGGTCGTTTTCGCCCTTTTCTTTGGCCTTGGCTTTGCGTCGGACCAGGCCATCGAGATGGGTGCGAAGTTGGGTTTTCTGCCTGCGGTGGGCTGGTTTCCGATGGCAGTCATAATGTTCGGCGTCCTCGGCGCCCTCTTTGGTCGCCTGATCGTGGGCATCGTGAAGTGGGCCCAAAGAAGAATTCCGGTAGCAACTGACCGCCCTCGCCACGCGGCAGTCTTTGGTGCCTTGGCGGGCGCACTCACCGCTGCTGGCCTACTCGCGCTCTTCGTGCTGGCATCACCCCCTCCGATTAAGGTGTTCACCGTGTCGTCTGGAGACGACGCCGTCGACGCCCTGCTTGGCAGGGTCAGCGGCCATCAAATAAAACCGGTTTTCTTCGTCATTGGGGCCGGCGTTGCCGGAGCAATAGCCGGAGCGATCACGCGGAGACCTGTCCCCTTGCAGATCAGCGAGGAGAAGCAGATCTGACACCACCGCAAACGGTCGGAAGAAAGCGCTGTTCTACTTTTGGCCTACAGGCGGTTTCACAACGTTCTGGCAGCGGCGATCAAGCAGGCCAGAGAAACGAAGCCGTGTTAGATGAAGCTGTACCATTCATAACGGATGACCAGGCGGCGAAACGCCTGCAGCCAGCTATGTGTTGACGCCACCAGGTCACGACGGTAGCGGCGCAGGTGGCGACCGTCGTGGCGGGGCGGAGGCTTGGGCCCCATGCGATGGGGGGCCAACAGAAAAATACCTTCGGCCCGGAGTCGGTCATGCAGGGCGTCGTCATCGTAGGCCGGGTCGCCCAGCAGCACCTCGGGCCGGTCCGCCTCGTCGGCAGGCGCTTGCAGCAATGGGAGCAGCCGTTGGCTTTCGGCGTGCTGGCCGCGGGGAGGGGCGCAGCCGGCGGCTGACGGAAGGGACAGCCGGGGCCGAGTGGCGGGAAGCAGCGTCGCGGGGACGGGGCAACGGGCTGAGTGCGTCTGCGTGGGCCGGAGGCGCACGCAGCCGCTTCGGTGGATTCGGCCCCGCCTGTTGCCGCGGTTGCGAGTGGCGGGGGTTTGCGGACGTCCTGGTGGAGGCTGGGCTGGTGAAGGCTGCGCCGGGGAGAGCCGGCGCGATTCTACATGATCGCGGGCGATGGCGGCGGAGGCGGAGATTTGCTGCGCGGATATCGATGACGTACCAGGGACCGGTCTTCCGAGAGTCGGACGAAAAGAGCAAAGGGCGACGCGTCACTGAGGGGCGGAGCGGTCGGCGGCGGTGGGCTGTGGGGGTGTGGTGTTCGGTGGACTGAAGGTATCCGCGGGGCGCGCGACGTCGGTGTCCCGGGCGACGGCCGTGTCGTGGAGTGTGGCGGAATCGCTGCCGCGGACCCGCGATTGCAGGCTGCATGCGGTAAGCGAGGTGGAGGACATGGGAATCCGGCGCCTGGCGGCCTGGGCCTGCTGGATGCGGCGTTTGACGCTCTTCATGCGGCGTGCCATGACGTCGGCCATGTCGAATCGCACGCTTTTGCGTTTGGCGAAGGGCAGCAGGGCCAGGCATACGTCGGCAGCCGTCTGGAATCGGTCAGTGGGGCGGCGGGCCATCATCCGCATCAGAACGGCCTCGACGGGTCTGGGCAGTTCGGGGACGTAGTGCCGGATGGGCTTGGGAGTCCTGTTTCGGTGCGCGGCCACTTTTTCGGCCGAGCGGAGTCCCTCGAAGGGGACGTGGCCGGAGAGCATGGTGTACAGGGAGCAGCCGAGGCTGTAGATGTCCGCTCGCCCGTCGACGTTCATGCTGTTCAGGGACTGTTCGGGGGCGATGAAGTCCGCCGTGCCGAGGCAGTCGTGGCCGAAGATCATGGCCAGAGAGAACTCGTCTTCGCTGTGTTCGGTGAGCGAGAGGCCGAAGTCGATCAATTTGACGTGGCCGTCGCGTCCGATGAGGAAGTTTCCGGGTTTGACGTCGCGGTGGACGACGCCGTTGCTGTGGGCATGATGGAGCCCGGCGGCGACCTGGGCGGCGATGTCGCAGGCATGCGGCCAGGAAAGCCGGCCGGTCCACTTCAGGAGTTCCTCCACGGAGATCGCTTCGAAGAACTCCTGGGTCATGTACACGACCTGGCCGTAGATGCCTTCCGTGCGGCCGAAATCGAGAGTTCGCACGAGGTTGTCGTGGCGGAGCTTCATGCCGGTTTGGGCTTCCAGTTCGAACCGGGCGATCATGCCCGCGTCGGTCTCGTGTTTCTCCGTGAGCATCTTCAGTGCCACGAGCCGACCCGGCGGGTTGCACGTGGCCGGTGCCGCGCTGCTGGTGGCCGTACGCTTCTTTCCCCACAGCCAGGAGCGGTCGGATGCGCAGGCGGTGTCCTGCGGAGTGTGAGTGTCTTCGGCGCAATACACCCAGCCCATGCCGCCCAGGCCCAGCACGTCCAACACCTTGTAACGGTCGGCGACGAAGAATCGCCGGTGTTTGCCGCCCAGCAGGCGGTTGGCTTGAAAGGTGGTCAGCAATCGTCGGCGGACGAAGGCGCGGGCGACGGCCACGGCATCGGCGGCGCTGTGCAGTGCGTCCTGTTCGACCACGGCGGCAATCACATCGGCGGGAACCAGACCGCTGCGTGCCAGGAGATTCAGGAAGCCGTCGCGGGTGACCGTTTGCGTCATTGACCGCCCCCACTCGATCGAGGGACATCGA
>RFHO01000019.1 GCA_003696385.1 Planctomycetota bacterium
TGCTGGGCCAGCTGGGGGCTCGCGCGGCTGTACGATACCGAACTGTTCCGCATGCCCTTCGTGATCCGTCCACAGACCGTCGCCACCACTGTGATTGCGGCGGCCGTGTTCTGCGTTCTCGCGCATCTGCCGGTCGCGTATGTCATTCGAAGCGCCGACAAGCTCCCTTCGCTGAACGTGCGAGAATGACCGCGGGCTCGCCGAAGGCGGCCGCCTTCAGCCACGCCTTTGAGCTTGTCGGCGCACCAGAGGTTCGATGGCCAGGCACGCAATCACCGGGACCAACGGCGCCCGCATCCGTGCGTTCGACCAATAGACGCCATGGACCAACGTGAAGGCGACGACCGAAGCCACGCAGGCACACCACACGAGCAAACGTGGCAACGTCCACGCGAGACGCTCTTGCATGAGCGTACCGCTGGGCGTCGCCGACAGTTCCCCCGGGGCGTCGGGCGGTTGCGCAGTGGCGGGCAGCCTACGGCCCGCTGACGGGGGCTCGCTGCTTTTTTCAGACGGCTCGACCGTGAGGCGCGAGGTCCGCGGCGGGAAGTTCCGGTCATTCGCTCCCGGCACGGGGTTTCGAAATCCGAACAGACGGACGGCGACCTCACCGAATCCCCACAGAGCGGCGGCCAATTGCAGCGCGTAGAACACTCCGACAATCGCCACGGCGAGGCGGGCCCACTTCGTTGCGCGCGGAGCTACCAGCGGGACGACGTTCCACAGCCGCGCGACGCGCACCGCGCAGGCCTTCAAAAACAGCCCGGGCGACCCGCGGATCGATTCCCACGCCAGCTCGTAGTAGACGCGGTCGCGCTCCAGCTCGTCCGCGCCGTGTGGATGACGCTGCCTGATCACCCGGTTCGCGTGTGATTGCAGTGCCGCAATGTCCTTCGCGGTCAGCACGTCGGTCCAACGTCCCTGGACGACCTTGCGGTAAAACCAGGGATTGTTCGCCAGGTACAGCGTATAGCCGCCGTGTGTCGTCAGCACGACCGGACGGCCCAGCCGGAGGGCGTTCCGGACGACCCAGGGGAGCAGGACGAGAAACCCGCCCGTGGCCCACAGGAACCCGAACCGGGCGAGCTGCTTGAGCGCGTCCGTCCGCTCGCCTGGCGATGGGCGTTCGTCGGCGTCCGACCGCGCGTGCGTACCGTCGTCCAATCGAGCGTCTTCATCCGACCGGTGTCTGCGGAGCGGGTTTCGGCAACCGCGCCTTCGGACCATGGCCTTTGCCCAGATTCCGGCGAACAGGACGGTCATCGGCCAAACGGCGGCGAATACGGGACGGCACAGTACGCACGTTCCTGCCATCATGCCGGCCGTCGTCGCCCCTAACGGTGCCGCTTGAGGCACGCGCCCTGTCCAGGTGTCGGCGATTGCAACCAGCGCGCCCAGAAACAGCGTCGTGGCAAGCGTTTCCGTCATCGGCTGGGCGGCGTACCGCAGCAGAAGCGGATCGACGGCCACCAGCAAAGCGCACCAATCGCCTGCCAATAAAGGAACGCCGGGAACCGGTCGGACCGGCCCGAACAGACGCTGTGCCAACCGATGCGCCAACCAGACAGAAACGCCGCCCGCGGTGAGGTGAAGCAGGGCGACGCCCCACGCGCGGCCGAACAGCGCGGCCCACGGAGCCAGTACCATCGGATACAACGGGGGCCGGAACGCGGTCGGTAGTGCGGTTTCCGGGTCAGCCAGCGTTCCCGAGCGCAGAATGCCCTCGGCCAACGCGAGATACGCGTCGCGATCGCGCGACAGGTCGTCACGGAAGAGCAGCATCGCACACACACGTGCGGCGACGCCCAGCGCGACGATCGCCAAGATCGGCGCTGTGAACGCCTGCTTCGTTTCCTCGCTGTGTGTCGCTTCTGCCATCGCGTGCGTGAACCGTGCTCGAGCGACGTGTTTTCGCGCCGGCAGCGGCAATATGCTGGACGTACAGGGACTTCGGGTCTATGGCAGCGTAACCGATTCGAAGGCGGCAGCAATGTCGAAGCGCAAAAACCGCAAGCCGTGAAAGGCATTCAGAGCGTAAATGTCAAGTTGTCAGCCTCACAGCGAGCCGCGGCAGACCGGGCGGGCGACTTGGTTGTGCCAAAATGGCAGTTTCTGCGGCAACTGTCACCTAGGCTGTGTTTTGTTGATAACTGTTTTCATAAAAACTATTTGTGTTTCATCGTTGCGTTGGTGCTCTCGTTGTGGCACATGATTTGCTCTTCACTCTGCCGACTGAAGGGTGTGCCGATGTGGCACGTTCGGGCAGTGCGACGGGCGGCTGCCGCAATACGGGCAGACGTGGGTCGGAGTCACACAGCCAGAAGGAGGGGGAACAATGTTCGAGACGCTGCAACCGCAACTGGTCCGAATGCTGAATCCCGGCTTGGCTTGGCGTGTCGATCCGTTCGAGGTTCTGCGACGCGGGATGGCAACGGAGGCACCCGTGCGGGAGCGGATGCCGCAGGAACGGCTCTTCCGGCCACCGGTCACGGTGTGGGAAGACGATGCAGCGTACCACATCGAGTTGGACGTTCCCGGCGTCAGCGAGGGCGACATCAGCCTGTCGTATGAGTCGGGTGTACTGACGATCGGCTTCGAGCGGAAGATGCCGGAGGTGCCCGGCCTGCGGATGAACGAGCGGGTGTTCGGGCGCTTCGAGCGGGCACTGCAGCTGCCGGAGGACATCGATGCGGACCGAATCGATGCGGAGCTGGCCAACGGTGTGCTGCACGTGACCGTTCCGAAGCATGCGAGTGCCCAGTCGATCAGGGTCAAGGTGCGTCGTTCGAACGGGAACGCCTGATTCCTGCAATTCGGTGAGTTCGTCGGTGGTGTGATCGCGGTGTGCGGCCGGCGATGACTCGACCGGTCGCGGGATGGATACAAGAGGAAAGGAGGAGGAGCCATGGCCAACCTGATTCCCTTCACCAGCCGGACACCTGGTCTGTTCGCCGACATCGATCGCGAGTTCGACAATCTGCTCAGCCGGTTCTGGGGTTCGGCCGACCGGGCGTTGGAGGAGTGGACCGGCGCGAATGTGCCTCGGTTGAATGTCGCCGAAACCGAGAATGCGTATGAGGTGACGGTCGATCTGCCCGGGCTGAATCCCGATGACATCAACGTGGAGTTCTCGAACGGTGAGCTGCGGATCACCGGAGAACGGAAGCAGGAGAAGGAGGAGAAGGGCAAGACCTACCATCGCGTCGAAAGCTACTACGGCAAGTTCCAGCGGACGCTCTATCTCGGTGAAGGCATCGACGCGGACAAGATCGAAGCCGAGTACAAGGACGGTGTCTTGCGGTTGACGTTGCCGAAGTCGCAGGAAGCCGCGACCAAGCGGATTGCGGTCAAGAGCTGATTTCCGGAGGGCGTGTGATCGTCCGTGGCGCCGCGGCATGAGGCTGCGGAGGAGATAAGGTATGGGAGACACCGCGGGGTGGGAAGCCCGGCGGTGTCGTCCAGGCGGGTTTCGTTGCGGCCGTCCCGAGGACGGATTCGCAGGCGAGCTGTCGGTCACGAACAGAGGAGGCGGACACGATGGAAACCACGTTGACACCCTTCGGCGTTCGTTATCCTCACTTGTTCGACACGTTCCGGCAGGAGATGGACCGCATCATGTCGCGGTTCTGGGAGCCTGAAGGGACTGGTCGCGAAGAAGGCGTCTACACGCCGCCGCTGAACCTGGCCGAGTTCGATGACCGGTACGAGTTGTGGCTGGATCTGCCCGGTGTGCAGAAGGACGCGATCGACATCGAGTACAAGAACGGCCAGTTGTGGATCAGCGGCAAGCGCGACTGGAATCCGGAAGGCCGCGAATGGCGGCGGATCGAATGCCCGCACGGTGAGTTCCGCCGCATCGTGAGCTTCGGCCGGAGCGTGACCCCGGACGGCGTGGAAGCCGAATTGCACGACGGCGTGTTGCACGTGGTGGTGCCTAAAGCAAAGGAGGCGACCACCAAGCACATCCAGGTGAAGGCACGCTGAGGCGTGTGTGATTCGGCCCGGCCGTTGCGGGCTTGCAGCGGACGCCGCCGGTGCGCTGCCGGCTGGGCCGGCGGTACCGGCGGCGGATTGTTTTCCGACTGCAGGACAGCGACACGTTCGGTTCGCGGCGTGCGGTCACGGGTGACTTGGAGGGAGGTGCGCGATGAAGGCGGCAATCAGCGGCGTACAACGGAGCGTGTTGGCGCGAATCCTGGACGCGGCTCGGACGATGGCGATCTCGCCATTGGAAGCCCTGAAGTCCGTGCTGGGCTTCGTGGGTGGCCTGCTGATGCTGACGCTGGGGCTCCTCGGCGCGGCGCTGGCCACCGTGGTGGGGATCGTCGTAGGGTTCATCGTCGCGGTGATCCCGGTGCTGCTCGTTTCGGGACTGATCCAGGCGGTTTATGTGCTGTTCTTCGCGTGACGCCGGCCCGAAGGACCGCTCATTGCGGTCGGGCGGCCACCGCACGGGGCGGTGAGTTGCCCTCGGGAGGCCGCTTTGCGGCGCGCTTTCCCGCGGCGAGGTCGGCGGTTGCGCCAGCCTGAGCGGTAAAGGGTGCGGGCGGCGGGAGGTGAAGCCATGACCGAGACGCGGATCGACATGGACGAACTGCGATCGTTGACCGACAAGCTGAAGGCGTCCACGCAGCTTGACGAGCTGTTGCTGGGCGATTTGCAGCAGTTGCTCCAGGAAACGGAGCGAGGGGAGACTCCGCGTTGGATTCAGTCCGTGGTCGACGAGTTGTTGGATAAATTGGACCGTGAGTTTCGCCACTCACGGGACCCGCACCAGTGGCAATTGGTCATCGAGCGATATCCAACCTGGGAAAACCGGGTGAACGCGTTGATCAGCGAGGGCGGCCGTTTGCTGGAGGAGCTGCGCGAGCTGCGTCGGAGGATCGCCGATTGCGTGGGGGACCGGATTCCGGTTGAGGTGCGACGTGACCTGGTTGGGTGGGTCCGGCGCTTTGCCGATTTCCGGCACCGGGAGCGGCAATTGCTGCTGGATGCAGCCAATCTGGATGTCGGGCAGGGCGAATGACGACCGAAAACTCGGACGGACGGGCGCGGATGCACGGCCTTGAATGCCGTCAGGGGCCGTGCTAAGTTCACGGTGGTACCAGGGGCGCCCGGTGCTGGAGCCGGCCGGTCCCGACAAGGGGCGGTGGCAACTCGTTCCAGGCGCGTCTCGCGGGAGATGAGGTGTCACCGGAACGCTTCGGCGAGTGGTGAGCGGAGGGACGCAAGCCGTCCAGACTTCGTTTGCTTCGTGATCGGAGTTGGAGGAGAAAGGCAGCTTAGCGATGGGCACGAAAAAGACTGGAAAGGGGCGACGAAAAATCGGTAGCAAGAAGCGTCGAATGCGGTCGAAGATCCGGCATCGCAAGCGCTGAGCGATCCGCCCGTTCGATCTGCTTTTCGTGCCCATTGCGACAGTCGCGGCGCTGGGGTCGGTGCAAAGCTCCGAGCCCAGCGCGTTTGTGCGCGGACGTTTCGGAGGCCGAAGGGAACTCTGGCCCTCTTTGGATAAGGTTTGGATCAACGGGAAACAGGTCGTCCGGAAGCGTCGTTGCCTCGAGCGCCGGCGCCGGACGCTCTGTTTGAGCCGTTTCCCGCAGACCGAAGCCACGCCTGAAAATGACCTGCAGCCGAGAAACGGCTTTGCGCCCTCTCGGTCGCGAGAATTAAGCTTTCCTGCCGAATTCCGTGCGTGCCGGGCGCGGCACAGGCGTCTCGGTTTTTTTCGCGCGGCTCGCCGACGGCCGCTGTTTGATGTGGCCCTGCCGACTGCTCTTCGCTTCGTGATGGCTTGATCGCACCAGGGTTTGTTCCGGCTGGCAACAACGGTGGACCAGCAGATGCGGGAAGAACTGCGTGCCCGTGGCGACGCGACGGTCCAAGCGTGCACCGGCACGAAGACGCGGCTTTAGTCCCGCTATGACCATCGATTCGGAGATTGCTCATGAGCGTGTTGAACGCTGGCGGATGTCACCGTCGTCATGGACCGAACCGACTGACGCGACTGCCGGCATGGTCGGTTGCGGCGTGGTTTGCACTTTCGTGCATTCTTGCGACGGGGCGGGTTCCGGCTGCGGACGAGCCGGCTGATGGAGGCAAGGCGGAGCTGGAGGAACTCGTGCGAAAGGCCGATGCCGCGGAAGCTCGCTGGAACGCGGCCAAACGCGAGTTCGATGCGGTTGCCAAGGAGCTGCAAACGGTGCGGCTGCAGCGTGCGCGCATGCAATTGGAGCGGGACCGGCTGAAGAAGGACATCGAAGAACTGCAGAAAAAACGGCAGCCGTTGGCAGATGCCGTGAACAAAGCGGTCCAGACGGAAAAGGCAGCCAAGGCAAAGCTCGACGCGGCAGCCAAACGCCGTGCGGAACTCGAAAAGGCGCTCGGCGCGCTCAAAAAGGAGCTGGCCGCAGTGACCGCGGAACTGGAATCGGTGAAAAAGAAAGCGTCGCAGAACGGATCGTCCGGTGGCGACGGCGGCTCCAAGGGGGGGAAGCCGCCGTCGGGGCAGGGCAAGCCGTCGCAGGCAGAGCAGGGGAAGGCCGCGGTGAGCACTTCCGAGAAAGCGAATACCAAAGACGCTGGTGCGAAGCCCCGCGGCGAAGCCGATTCGAAGAAGAAAACGCAGGACGCGACCGAAGCCAAGCTCCGTGCGCGGCTCGCTGAGCTTCGCAAGCGAATCGATGACACCTCGCGCGAGCTGGCGCAGGCCGTGAAGGCTGTTCAGGCGGCCGAAGCCGAGGCGGCCAAA
>RFHO01000189.1 GCA_003696385.1 Planctomycetota bacterium
AGCTTGGGGACGTCCCGCAGACGTCGGTACAGGTCAGCGAGTCCCAAGTACGCTTCAAAGGTTGGCGCAGTCTTCAGGATTTTTTGATAGATCGCCAAAGCATCGTCCGTGCGGCCCGCGGCGGCATAGCGCGACGCCAGGAACAACTGCAAGGCAGGATTACGAGGATCGGCCTTCGCGAGCTGCTCCAGACGCGGCACCAGGTCGTCGGCACGTCCCTGGGCCCGCAGGATCTTTTCCAACAGCTCGTAGGCTTCCTGCCCCTTGGATTGCAATTGAGCTTCGAGGTACTTGTTCAGTTCCTGCAAAGCCAGGTCATATTCCTTGGTCTGGTAATAGACGAGCGCCAGATTGTAATTGAGCGTTCCGGCGCGGGCACCGGATTCGGCGCCCGCCAGCTTGAACGCCCGGATGGCCGCTTGGGGATCGCCGGCCTGGAGGAACACTTCACCGATGCGTTCGAAGGCTGACGCCGGATTCTTGAACAGCTCGGCGCGCGTCTTTTCGTCCAGACCGTACTGATCGGGATGCTCGACCGCCTCCAGGACGGTTCGGTAGGCCGCGGCGGCTTCTTTGAGTTTGCCGCGAGCAGCTTGAACGACGCCGAGATCGCGTTGCACAAGGACGAAACCGGGAGAACGGCGGTCCAGTCGTTCGGAACGGGCGGCCTGTTGCAGGAGTTGGACGGCCTGATCGAGTTTGCCTTGGGCGGCAAGGTACCGGCCGAGCTGGCGTGCAAGTTGCCAGTTGCCGCGGTCGAGTTCCGCGGCCTTCAGTGCGAAGGCGATGGCGTCGTTGGTGCGGTTGAGGGAAAATGCCAGCGGGATGAGTGCCTGATAGATGGCGATTTCGTCAGGGGCCAGTTGGGCGGCCCGCTTGTAGGCGTCATAGGCACCCCGGAAGTCATTCGTGGTCTGACGGTATCGTCCGGTCATGAACCAGGCGGCGGCTTGTCGGGCGCGCTTTTCGTCCTCGCTGGGCCGCAGGCTCTGCGGCAGTGGAAGTGCGACATCGTCGCCAAGCTGAAGTCGCAGCCCCCGGGCTTCTTCGGCCTGAAGTTGCGAAAGCGTGCTCGGAGCCGGCTGCACGGCGCGCGTCGCCGGAGCCGGAGCGGCGCGGCCCGGTACCGAGGCGACAACGATGGGCACCAGTAGAAATGGCCATCTCGACAGTGGGAAAGCGGTTCGCCACGGCCAATGGGAGCGCGCCGACGCGGTGTTCGCAATCTTTGGAAATCCCGACACCGGAGCCTCCTTTCGCATACTTCACGCACGTCCGCCGGCTCCGCATAGACCAAGCGGAACACGTGAGACGTTCGCGGCGGCGATCGCTCGTGGAACAGATCGGTGCCGAAGGACGCGTTCTCGCGCGACGTACAGTTCGGCAGCCGATCGCATTGTAGACTTCCGGGCGAGTGGGCGAAACGGCCAACAAGCGGGAGCCCAATGCGGCGTTGTCGAGCGGTCGTCCGCGGCCAAGCCGGTAGCCACGTCCGGGAGACGGTGAAACATCAACGTTTCTTGCGAGTCTTCTTTCCGGTGGTCGCTCGAGCGGCCGAACGCTTGGTTTTTTTCGTGCTGGCCTTTGTGCGCGTCGTCTTCTTCGTCGACTTCTTCTTGGTGCTGGTCTTCGCTGCGGTCTTCTTCGCGGCTGTCTTCTTCGACGTCTTCTTGGCAGGCTTCCGTTCTGTCTCCTGGGCCGTTTTCCTACTCGTCTTCTTCCTGGTTGTCGCTTTGCCCGCCGTTTTGCGTGTCGTTTTCGGTTTCGTCTTTCTGGCGGACTTTGATGTCGCCCTGGCGGCCGCCTTCTTGGGGGCAGTGGTCTTCCCAGTCCGTGTTTTTCCGGCGGCTGTCTTCTTGGCGGCTGCGGCCTGCTCGGCCTTCTTGGCGGCACGGCGGCGACGGGCCGCTTCGCGGCGTTTCGCTGCCGCACGCTGCTTCTTTCGGGTGCCGTCGAAGACGGCTTGCAGCCGCTGTACGGCGTCGATCACGCTGAATTCGGGAATGGATGATGTCGTCGCCGCGGACGAGCTTTTTTCGTTGCCCCGTTCCTTGCTCCCGGTGCCCGGGTCGGCTGTCGATTCCGTGTTTGCAGCGTCCGGTTTGGTTGGGGCCAAAGCGTCCAGCGGAAGGTCTTCGTCCAGCACGGCGAGGAATTCGGGATCGGCGCACAGGCAGCGGAGGAGGTCGCAGAACTTCGTCGAATCAGCCTTCCGGATGACAGACTTCATCTGCGCTGCCGCTTGTTCCGGATCGGCCGTTGGAGAAATGAAGCCCAACCAGGCCGCGGCCCGCCTCATGCGGTCGTCCAGCGGCACCAGGTGACTGCCCAGCAGTTGTTGGAGCGTGTAGAGGCGTGCGAATGGCGTCAGATATTGAACCTTGCGCAGTTCCGCCTCGGCCTGCTGAAGCGACATTCGTTTCAGGTCGTCGAGGTCGAACGAATAGGTGCGGTCAAAGACGTACTGCAACGCGGTTCGGACACGCAGGCCTTTCCATGCGGCATCGGGATCCTCATCGAAGATACGCTCCAGTTCGGATACCGAGCTGACACGGGCTTCGTTGTAGTCGAAGAAGCCCTGCTTGAGGCGTTGCAAAGCACGTTCGGCGTATTCGGGGGTGGTGTTTTCGATCGCGATCGCGAACAGCAGCGTATCCAGCGCGTCGAGTGGTTGTCTTTTGGGTGGCTTGCCATAGCGTTTTTCCATCAGCGCCACGAGCTGTTTGCAGATGCCCTGCTTCTGGGACACGCTGACTTTCTGCGCAGTGACCATTGCGTTCCTTTGTCGTTCGCTGCGATGAGGGCTTGTGTCACCTGCCGCACGCCCTGCGGCTGTTGTGGGAGAATACCGGCAAAAGACGCCTTGGAACTGTTCCGCTGCGGTGCGGACCCTCACAGTCGTCCGATCACTCGGCGGCCGGTTCGGAGGCCGATGGCTGTGAGATGTTCGCATCCGAAGTCAGAGGACCGGCGGACTGCTGCTGGGGAAGAGCACCGCCCTCGGTGACCTCGCCGTCGGATGTCGCGGTGTCCAGAAGCTCAATGCCGCCGGGAGGCGCTGCTGCGGCGTCGCTCTCTGAATCGTTCCGGCCTTCGTTCATGACCCGGCGGATCAGCTGTGACGTCGCGATACTCTTCTTGACGCTGTCGTCGAGAACGAAACGCAGCAACGGCGTGTAGCGGGTCTGCAGCCGCCGGGCCACCTTTGCCTGCAGATAGCCGCGAGCGGAATTCAGACCGCGCATACACAAGCTCTGCGCCTTTTCGTCGCCCATCACGGACACGTACACCTTCGCATGTCGCAGATCGCTGCTGACTTCCGCTCGCAACACCGTTACGTTCGCGATCCGAGGATCTTTCAGCTCAAACAACACGCTCGTGCTCACCACTTCCTGGATGGCACGTGCGACTCGAGCCATTCGCCGAGTGGTCATGACTCGCTCCCTTAAACACGTACACGAGCGCTCGTCGGCCGCCGAACGTCTGAACACGCTTGCCAGCGTCGGTTCGGTACCGGGCCGTGGCGAAGAACGCGAGCGGGCGTGGTGGCCGGAACAGCGGTCGGCCGCCCCTGCAGACGGACCGACGGCCGTTGGGCCGCATCCCCGTGGTGCCCTGCCGGTCCGGCCGAAAGCCGTGCCGGACAGAGGGAACCGACGCGGGCCCTCGTGACGGTGACATGGAATGACGACGCGTCGCGTTCATCGCGCCATCGTCGGGACGGTGCTGCGCAGTATCCCCGATCCGGGCTCAGTCTCGTTGCTGGGCCGTTTCTTCCAGCGTGCGCTGCCGGAATTCGACGCGATACGCCTCGAGCAGGTCGCCTTCTTTGACATCGTTGAATCCTTCCAGCCGAATGCCGCACTCCATGCCCTCCCGCACTTCCCGAACGTCCTCTTTCTCCCGTCGCAGCGACGCGATCGGATAGTCGTTCAGCACGGTCTGGTCGCGGATGACGTGGACGCGATCGGAACGGCTGATCGTTCCGGTCAGCACGCGGCATCCGGCGACCGTTCCCACACGGCTGATGTTGAACGTCCTGAGCACGAGTGCCCGACCGGTGGGAACCTCCACACGCTCCGGCTCGAGCATGCCTTCCAGGATGCGTTTGATGTCCCGCGTGACGTCGTAAATGATGTTGTAACGTCGGATCTGGACGCCCTCTTGTTCGGCCAGTTCGGCCACGCGGTCGTCCGCGATGACGTTGAATGCCAGGATGACCGCATCCGAGGAGCTGGCCAGGTACACGTCGCTTTCGTTCACACCGCCGACCGCTTCGTGAAGAATCTGCACTTCGATCTCCGGATGCTGGAACTTCTCCAGTTCCGTCCGAAGGGCTTCGATCGACCCCTGAGTGTCGGCCTTGATGATTACGGAAAGCGTTTGCTTCTTGCCTTCGCGCGCGGCAGCCAGGACTTCTTCCAGCGATTTCGGCCGGCGCCGGTGGGCCAGCAGACGTTCGCGACCACGTCGCTGACGCTCTTCGGCGATCTTGCGAGCCAGATCAATGTCCTCGAGCACCAGCAGGTGGTCACCGGCCGCCGGAACCGACTCGAGGCCCGAGACACGGACCGGCATGGACGGCGGGGCGGTTTCCAGCGGCTGGTTGCGATCGTCGAACATCGCGCGGACGCGGCCGAACGCCGGTCCGCACAGAATCACGTCGCCGATCTTCAGCGTACCTCGCCGAATCACCACCAGTGCGAGCGGCCCCAGATGTGGATCCTGAAAGGCTTCCAGGCAGACACCCTGCGCGGGGCGGTCCGGATTTGCCTTCAGTTCCGCCAGTTCGGCTGTCAGGAGAATCGTCTCCAGCAGTTCTTCGATGCCTTCGCCGGTGACGGCGGAGGTCCGGACCACTTCGACGTCGCCCCCCCATTCGGCCGGAACGATACCGTGGGTGGACAGGTCACTGAGCACCTTGTTGATGTCGACGCCGGGCAGGTCCACCTTGTTGAGAGCTACGATGATCGGAACGCCCGCGGCTTTTGCGTGCGAGATGCATTCGACCGTTTGCGGCATCACGCCGTCGTCCGCCGCGACAACCAGGACCACAATGTCCGTAACGTTCGCGCCGCGGGCCCGCATTTCGCCGAAAGCTGCGTGGCCCGGGGTGTCGACGAAGGTGATTTTCTGGCCCGAGTGTTCGACCTGATAGGCCCGGATGCACTGCGTGATGCCGCCGGCCTCACCAGCGGCCACATCGGACGAACGGATGCGGTCGAGCAGTGAGGTCTTGCCGTGGTCGACATGCCCCAACAGAGTGACGATCGGCGGGCGCGGCTTGAGTGTTTCGGGAGCGTCCGGCTGTTCCAGCAACTCGCGCACTTCCTCTTCGACGTCTTTTTCGCGGCGGACGGTCAGGTCCACGCCCAATTCCATGGCCAGATCCATCGCCGTCTCTTCGTCCAGCGGAGAGTTGACCGTGAGCATCTGGCCGCGCTGGAACAACAATTGGAGCAACGTTTTGGCAGGACGTCCAATGGCTTCCGACAGCGTGCGCACGGTGATGGGGCCGGACAATTGTGCCTCGGTCTTCAATTGGGCCGGCTCGGCACCGCGCAGGCGACGACGACGCAACCGTGTCGTTCGGCGAACTTCGGTTTCGCCTTCGATCTCTTCTTCCAGCAGTTTTCTGGCCGCCTGGCGTCTCCGTTCCCGTCTCTGCTCGCGACTTTCGACCAGTCCCAGGCTCCCGTGTCGCCGACGTCCGCGTTCTTCCTTGTCGTCGATTTCGGCTTCGATGTCCGCGCGTTCCCGCCGACGCCGTTCGTCCTTCTTTCTGAGGTGGTCCGCCAGCGGGGACTGCTCCATCAGCATATCGGCAGTGAGCGCGATGTCCGGTTTCTGGACCTTCTCGGTCGGTTCGGTCTTCGGCGCGACCGTTGCCTCGAACGTTGGCGGCGCGGCGATGACGGGGCCAACCGGGCGACCTTTCGGGCGTTTCTTGCCCCGGCCCTCTCCGGAACGTGCGCCCACCTCACGAATGCGTCCACCGGTCGCCCCGGCCGCGGGCACGTAATCCTCTCTGCGCAGCGGCCGCGGCAGCGGCTCACCTGCTGGAGTGGTCGGCGCTGTGGGCGAGGGAGCGGCCGCGGGCTGTTGCGGTTCCGCCGGTGCTTCCTGGGGAGCGGATTGCGGCTCGGCCACAGCTTCGGCCGCGACGGTCGGAGCGGGCTCTGCCGGCTGTTCGGTGAGCGGCTGGTGGGGCTCGGAGGGCTCGGCCTCCGGAGCTTCACGGCGACGCGGAGGACGCAATGCGGGGCTGATCGGCGCCACCGTTCGCCCGGCCGGCGCCGTGACCTCCGACTCCTCTGTGGTCTTGATGCGTGCGGCACGCCCACGGGGCGCCATCGACCGGGCACGTCGGCTCAGGTCGCGCAAGCGGCGTTCCCGCGCGGGGCGGACGGGCGCAGGCATCTCTTTGGGCGGAATCGGCTTGGCCTTTTCCGCTTCCTTGCGTTTCTCTTCTTCGATAAAGGCGACAACAGCGTCCCGTTCCTCTTCGGAAATGCTTGCCAGAGCCGAAGACTTCACCTTGATGCCCGCTTCGGCGCACTTCTTCAGCAGCACCTTGCTATCAAGGTCGAGTTCTTTGGCGAGTTGGAAAATACGAATCGACTTCGACAAGACTTTCCCCTCGTTGTCGCCGCACCGCCAACGCCGGAGAACGGATGTGCGTCCTCCGGCACGTTCCGTATTCTCGTGGCCGCCCGCACCGCGACGGCCCGGTTCGGGCACATCGCGACGGCAAAGGGCTGCCGACCGCCCGCGGCGACGACGGCCCGCAGCTCAGATCCGTATGGTGGTCAGCTCGGTTCCGATTCCTTGGTGTCTTCTCCATCGGCGCCTTCCGGTTCGGCCTCGGTGGATTGTGACGAGACTGCCGCCGACGCCACGGGCTGCTGGATGCCTTCGGAACCGGAAGTGCTATTGTCAGGAGCACCGCCGTCGTCGGTCGGGCGATCGGAAGTCGCCGACGCTTCCGTCTGTCCGCCGGGAGCCTCCGCGACGGCGGCTGGGGATTCCGAGCCGGCCGTTGATGATGGCGGCTCGGACGCCGCTGGTTCTGCGTCCGTTTTGCCAATTGAGTCATCGGCCGATGCTTCGCCCTGGGCGGTCGTTTCCGGTCTGAGACTCGTCGCGTCACCGGAACCGGCCGTGGGCGCTTCCGGAGCGACCGCCACCGCCTGTGTGGAATCGGCGGATTCGGGCTCAGCGGTTTCGACGGCGGCGTCTGAATCTGCAGGACGGTCTTCCGCCGCCGTCGAATCGGCCGGCGCACCAGCGGCTTGACCGGCCTGGCTTTCGACCGCTTCTGCAGTATCACCCGCCGATCCAACCGACTCCGACTCCGCAGGGGCCGGCGACGCATCGACCGCACCGGCCGCCTCGGCGGCGGCCTGTTGTTCCGCCAATCGAGCTTCCGCTTCTTCCCGCCGCCGCTCGGCTCGGCGTTCTTCTTCCAGACGTTCCTGTTCTTCGGCGAGCCGGTCGGCGTACTCGATGATCTGCTGGCATTCCTCCTCCGTCAGTCCGCCGAGATCCATCAGGTCTTCCGGCTCGATGCAGGACAGGTCGTAGTAGCTGAAGAAGCCCTGCGACACGAGCGCCTCGGCCAGGTCCTCGCTGACGCCGGGAATCTGTGCAAAGGCCTCGAACGACTTGTCCAGTTGCTCGTCGAGTTCCTCACGCGTCATCACCTCGATGTCCCAGCCGACCAGTTTGGAAGCCAGCCGGACGTTCTGCCCGCGCTTGCCGATGGCCAGCGACAACTGGTCTTCGCGAACGAGGACCAGCACGCGTCCCTGCATGGGGCACAGGATGACGTCTTCAACTTCCGCCGGCTGCATGGCGTTGGGAACCAGTACCTGCAGCGAATCGTTCCAACGGACGATATCGATGCGCTCGCCGCCCAGCTCTTCGATGATGTTGCGGATCCGGGCGCCGCGTACCCCGACGCAAGCGCCGACGGGGTCGATACGGCTGTCCGCACAGGAAACGGCGACTTTCGAGCGGTAGCCCGCCTCGCGTGCAATGGAGCGGATTTCGATGATTCCCTCGGCGATCTCCGGGATCTCGACCTCGAACAATCGCAGGACGAAGTCCGAATGTGTCCGCGACAGGATCACTCGGACCCGCGGTCGCGATCGTCGGACATCGATGACGATGGCCCGCACGCGGTCTCCGACGCGGAAGCTTTCCCCCGGAATCTGCTCCCGCCGTGGCAAAATGGCCTCGATCTTGCCAAGGTTGACGGTGACGGTGCCACGGTCGATACGGCTGACTGAACCGGTCACGATCTGGCCCCGCAGGGCGCTGTACTCTTCGTACAACGCGTTCTGTTCGGCTTCGCGGATCTTCTGGATCATGACCTGCCGAGCGGTCTGCGCGGCGATCCGACCGAGGATGTCCCCGAGCACATCCGGTTCCAGTACCTCGCCGTCCAGCGTGACGGTGGGGTCCCCCGTTTCGCGATCGATGTGCACGCTGATTTCGTGGTCCTCGCCGAAGTGTTTGCGCGCTGCCGAAAAGATCGCGTCTTCGATGCCGGCGAACACGATCTCTTTGTCGATATTCCGGTCTCGATGAATGGCTTCAACGACCCGTGTGATCTGGCGGCCATCGAAGCTCCGCGATGAACCTTTACTCATGTCACACCTTTCCTCGCCGTTCCGAGGAGCACTCGTGTTCGGATGGTCGAAGGCAAGCGCCGTGTGGTACGGTCGTTTCCCGACCGGGCTCGCGCAACGGCCGTCTCGTGCACACCGCATGGCGCGCCAAAGCGTCGCCAAATAAAAAAGCGGGACGAATCCCACTTTCCGCCGCTGCGGTGGCTTCCCGCGCGGCGTTGCGGTGCCCGGCGGACCGACCACACTCCGGCCCGCCATGTCGCACCGCCAGCGCACATTCGAGCGACTGCTCGGCGCGTCGGGGACTATCGCATCGCTGTCCTTTCCCTGGTCATCGAGGGACAACGGCTCAAAGCATGGATCATGCCACGTCAAAACCGCTTTGCGACGGCCTGTGGGCGGAACACCGACACTCTCGCCACTGCCTCGCGTAGCAGGGCTGCCGGTCTCCTGAAAAGCCCGCTTGCCATCTACGGCGCCCGCATTGTACCGACACGGGCGCACAAGGCAAACGGACGTAAGCACTCGCATCAGCCGGCGACGGGTCGCAACCGGAAGCTGTCCGTGCGGCGGTAAGCAAGACAGAGACAGTGTCGGATCGGCGAGTCTGTCGCTGCCCGCGGCCGTCACGCCTCGTCCGGACGAACGGTCTGGCGCGGTCGGGATTTCAGTGCATTCTGCAACTGCTCGAGCAATTTTTCGCGCCGGAAAGGCTTGTAGAGTTGCCCTGCCAGGCCGAGCGGTTTGGCTTTGACCATGGAATGCGAGGGATCGTAGCCGAAGCCCGTCATGAGGATCACGGCCTGGTCATGCTTGATTTCGCGGACCGCCTTGAAGAAATCGAAGCCGCAGATGTCGCCGAGGTCGACTTCCGCGATGATCACGTCGTAGTCGGCCAGCCGTGCCATCCGCAGGCCCTCCGCCCCGGTGCGCGCGGACTCCACGGTGCAATGGTACCGCGACAGAAGTTCGTGGGCGGAACGGCGAACGCTGCGGTCCCGGTCAACGACCAGCACGCGAACACCGCGCAGGTCCACCGAAGGTTCGGGAACCAGGTCTTCCCGATCCGCCGCCAGTCCGACTTTCTGAATCGCGCTGCGTACACTCCGCACACCGTGCAGGATTTTCTGAATGCGCCCGGCGATGTCCTCACCGTAGCCGATGTACTCTTCGAGCAGCGCAGTGGCTTCGTTCAGAACTTCGTCGACCGGGTCGGCGATCTCCTTGAGGATCTCCAGGCTGCTTTCGGTCTGTGCCAGCCGCTTTTCGATGTCCAACAGCTTCAGCGTGTTCAGCGCGACGGCGAGTTCTCGCGCGAACAATTCGAGGAACCGCAGATCCGCCGCGGTGAAAGCGCGAGGTTTGGTGCTCTCGACGTTGAACGTTCCCAGCACCTGGTCGTGCAACACGATGGGAACGGTCAAGGCGCTGCGAGCCCCCGGTGCTCCGGGCAGGTACAACGGGTCTTCGCGGGTGTCCTGGACCAGACAGCTCTTGCCGGTCGCTGCCACGAACCCGCTCACACCGTTCCCCGTCGCCCTGGCATACAGTTTCCGGGACCGTGCATCGTCGGCCATGCCCATGGCCAGTAGCGGCCTCAATTCCTTCGTCTTCGGATCGATCAACCGGATTTCGAAACTTTCGTAGTGCAGGACATTTCGTGAGTGTTCCACGACCCGCTGGCGGAGCAGTTCGATCCGCTCCTGGGAGCCCATCTCCCGGATCATCTCGTCGTCCAGATCGCTCAACTGCAGCCCGGCCTGGAAAACGGCCGTCAGCTTCTGGTTTTCCCGGACTTCTTCGGTCACATCGCGCACGAGGACGAGAAACCAGTAGCCGCAGATGCCGGGAATCCGCAGCCGCGCCACGACGATGTCGGCATACGACCGGTCGCCGAATACCAGTCGCGTTTCCGCCGGCTGCATGGACCCCAGAGCCGTTCCGAACGGGCTGTAGTCGGTGCCCACCAATTGGCAGTCGGGGAACACATCGAAAAACGGACGCCCCCACAGCAGCGACGCGCTGGGACGGTTCCCCGACGCTGCCCCGGGAACCTCCGCTTGATCGGTCGTTGCTTCGGCGTCCTCGGTGGCCGCCGGCGATTGTGCGGCAATTCTCCCCCCGGAAGCCGTGGACCGCGGCGTCTCCGTCTGATGGGCGTCGGGTTGCTCGTCGGCGGTGCCGGGGCGAGTCGGTTCGCCGGCGACGATCGAGGCGAGCGCTTCGTTGCACCAGACGATCGTCTTCGTCTCGCCTTCGACGATCGCGACGCCGATCGGAAGCTGTTGCAGGATGCCCGGTGGGTCGAGCACCGCGTTGCGCCCCCGAGCCTGGGAAGCGCCAAAAAGAATCCCTGCAAACTCGCCTCGTTCGATCAGCTCGAGGCAGGTTTGCAGGGATTCGGCGGGCGTCAGTCCGGATCGCCGGCCCGCGACGGACAGCACCTGCTCGGGCGGCAATCCGTCCTGGCAGTACAGCAGCAGACGTTGATGTTCGTTTCGACCGGCCACGGTTTCGATCCGCTATTCTTCAGCGCCTGCCCGTTGCGTCTTCGAATTCGCCCGACGGGCATGGGCGTTCGATTCCACCACCAACCACAAAACCGTACCGATTGGGACGCCCGGGCTGCAGTCTCGGCGGAAACCAGTAATCGTATCCTGCCATGCTTGCGCTTTCAACGACCGGGAACGCAGCTGTGCGACGAACCGGCCGACTTGTCCCGATCGCCCGTCGGAAACGTGCGCTCGGTTTTTCTCATTGTGGCGGTTTTGGCAAAGGGTGGCGCCGAGCGCCGGATTGCCGGGGCTTTGAATCGAGGCTCACAGCCTTCGCTCCTTCTCGGCAAACCACCGAGGGTAGCTTGCCGATCCTCGGGAAGTCCCGAGTGACGCGTCAGGCGGTCCCGGGCGGCGAAATCAGCACATTGTCGATCAATCGTGTCGTACCGACACGTGCCGCGACCAAGCCAACCAACTGATCGCCCGTGTTTTCCGCCGGGTCAAGGGTTTCGGCATTGCGGATGACCGCATAATCGAGTTTCAGCCCGGGAACGGACGACAGAACCTGTACGAGCCGTTTTTCCGCTTCGGCCACGGATAGTTCGCCGCTTTCGATTGCCTCCCGGGCGCGGAAAAGAGCGCGGGAAATGTTCAGCGCCGTGCGACGCTCATCGGCGGTCAGATACGCATTGCGGCTGCTCAGCGCCAGGCCGTCCGGGTCGCGTACGGTGGGACACGTGCGAATACGAATCGGCATCAGCAGGTCCCGTACCATCCGTCGGAGGATCAACTGTTGCTGGAAGTCCTTCTGTCCGAAGAACGCAACGTCCGGCTGGACGGCATGGAACAGCTTGGTCACCACCGTGGTCACACCTCGAAAGTGTCCAGGGCGGTGTTCCCCCTCGAGGATCGTCGATAGTCCCTGAACTTCGACGATCGTGGCGTCGTCGGGCGGATACATGGTCTGCACGTCCGGATGGAACACGCAATGCACGCCCAGTCCGCGACACAGTTCCAGATCCTTGTCCAACTGACGGGGGTAGCGGTCGAAATCCTCGTTCGGGCCGAACTGCGTCGGGTTCACGAAAATCGTCACGACGACATAGTCGGTTTCGTTCAGGGCGGACCGCATCAAGGACAGGTGTCCTGCGTGCAGGGCGCCCATGGTCGGTACGCAGCCGATCCGCTTTCCGGCTGCCCGCGCTTCGCGGACCGCGGCCCGCAGCTCATCCAGTGATGCCGTCGCCAACACGGTCTGGTCCTCCTGATCTGCAACACGTCCTTCGGCTCGCCGGTGTTTCTACGGGTCGTACGCAGCATACCCGGACGTTCTAGCGTCGTCGTGGTGCGGCAACAACCGCCCGTCGGCCTCTCGTGCCGCGTCGCGGTCCGAAGCGCCGGCCCCCGACAGAGCGGCGGAGTCACAGGTGGCGCGGGCGGGCCCCCGTCGCGACGACTCGGATTGCAGCGACCGATAGCGGCTTCCCCGCCGTATGTCCGTCGCGGCGTGCCGTCTGTGGGCGATGCATGCCGCCGCACTGCGGCGACAACCGGCCCGGAAGTCGCAGCGGCTGGCAGATGCGGAGGCGGCTTTCGCTTTCGAGAATGAACGGAATCGTGCCAAGCGGTCCGGCCTTCGAAGAGCCATCGTCCGTACGTGTGCAAGAGAAGCTCTGCTAGAATGGCGTTGTCGCGTTGTTGGCCCGCAAGGGGATGGTGCCGCGCGTACGACGGTGTCAGGTCCGCCGATTCGATGTCGACGGGGCGAGCCCTCATTTCGCACACACCGGGAGGTCTTTGGTGGACTGGTCCGCAG
>RFHO01000190.1 GCA_003696385.1 Planctomycetota bacterium
CCGGCGCCCCGACCCCGGGGGCAACCAGGATCGAGACCAACCGGACAGGTTGGCCGACGAAACCGCTCGCTACGAAAGCGACCGCATGATCGCAGGGTTCCCAGATCGAGAACGAATCCGATTCGGCACCACCGGGCGGGACAGTCGCATCCGTCTGTCCGGTCCGCTCGGCCCCACCGACTGCCGGCAGCCTGGCGGACGGCCTGGTCCGAGGGCGAAGCGTGCGGGCCACGGCATGGCGGCCGCCGTCGGTGTGGTCGCCGGGATTTCGGTGCTCGTGTGCGGAGTCGGGCGCAGCGGTGACGCATTCGGAGAAGATCAGGTTTGCCACGTCGCGGCGGGCACACTGTCGGAACGGGATTGGGCGTCGGAGAACTTCGTTGTGGAGTGGTCCGCCGGCGTCGACCCGAGCCGGCTCGACATTCCCGGCTTGCTGAAGCGATGCGAGCAACTGCGTCGCGATCTGGCCGGCAGATGGGGGATCGGCGGTGGCGCACAAGCTCCGTGGAGCCCACCGTGTGTGCTCGCGCTGCATCCCGATCGTGCGGCCTACGCGGCGCGGATCGGTGCGGCTTATGGCGAGTCGGTGGCCTGCGCGACCATCCGCCGACGGGGGACGCGGATTGTTGGCCGGCGGATCGACGTTCGGCTGGACGCGCCCGGATGGCGGGTCGATGCGCTGCCGCACGAACTGACACACCTGGTGCTGTGGGACGCGATTGCCCCGGAGCGGCTTCCTCCGTGGGCGGCCGAGGGCATGGCCGCCCTGGCTGAATCTCCGGCCAAGCGAGCCGAACGTCTCGCGGCTCTGGCGGCCGTACCGCAACGGCACCGTTACGACGTGGCCGAACTGCTGTGCGTCCGGACGGTTCCGCCACCGCACCGCCGCGCGGCGTTCTATGGCCAGAGCCTGCAGCTGGTGGCCGCCATCCTTCGCAAACACGGCCGTAACGCCCTGATCCACGCCATCCGCATGGGGGACCGCGCCGCCGTGGTCCGCCTTGCCGACGCGGCACCCGTGAGGCAACCATCGCGCACCGGCTCCACAGCGGGTGTGGGGATGCTGGCGGACGTCACACGCTGATCGCCCGTCAACGAGCGGCGCGGATGCCCCGTTCGGACCCGGCCGATCGCATCATTCCCAGAAATGCCCCGGATGCAGGCGCCGATGCGGCGGGATCCGCCGCCACAACCGCGCCCGCCGCTCCACGGGCCGCGGGGCCGTCGCCGCAGGAGCCTGGCCAGGTTCGAACGAGAAGCTCCGCGTCACCGTTTCCTCACCGCTCGCTTCACTGCGCGGAACCACACTGACCGCTGCCGCAGTGTGCGGAACCGCATAGCCCGGGCCCACATGCAGCCGGCTGTAGCCCGTGCGGCCGAAACGCGCCTCGGCCGTGGCCGTCAGCAAGAACACACACCCCAACGCCATCGCAGCCGTGACAAAGCTCTTCATGGCATTCCCCCTTCGTACGGATTGCCCTCACCGCATCCGTGCCACATTCCACGCCTCCCGCTCGGTATCGACCACGTGCCGCCGGTGTGCGCGACACGCCCTGAGTTGCTTCCGCAGCCTCCTGCGTTGCAAAACACCGTCCGACTGCCGGACCTGCTGCGCCCGTCGATCTCACCTGCCAGACTGGCACTGTCAGACAATGCCAGCAAACGCCGCGCCGTTGATGGAATCGCCGTACGAGCGGCGGCAAACGGCCAAGGCCACGTCGGTTCGCTGCGTTTCCCCGCCGGCCGTGCTCGGGACCGGCACCGCAACCGTGTGGCGACCATTTCGCACGCCCGGAGCAGCTCGACGAGGCAGCCAGCCATCATTGTACCTCCCTGCGTCCCTTTTGCGGCGGCAAAGATCGCAGCATCGCGGAAGTCCGCTGCACTATCCGAATTGGGCTTTTCCGATTGCGCCCATTTCGCCGATAGTCCGTACGACTGCCGCCGGCGGACACGGTCGTTGTCAGCAAACGGGCCGTCACATGCGGCAAGCCCTCTTCGACCGAAAGCAATCGGGCGACACGATGTTTTCGGAATGCGAAATCGGCGCAACCGGACCGCAGGCAGTCGCCCGGGTCGCCGCCTGCGCTCTCTGCTCACTGTTCGCGAGCGGTCGCGCCACGGCCGGACACGCTGAGCGCTGCTGCACCGCGATCGTCCACAGGTCAGCGCCGCAACGCGCGACATGCTGCGGCAACCACGACAGCCGCTGACGCCGCCGGGGGCCGATGCGGTGCGGCGTGCTTCCATCGGCCGATGCGTTCGCTCCGAAGCCTGTCGGTGCTCTCGGCCGCCCATTCTCGTCGCTACCGAGCCCGAACAAAGCAAGGCCAGAAGGAATGCGAAGCAGCGCGAGGCGCTGCGGATCGCCGTGCGAAAGATCTGTCCCGTTTGCGGACTGAAGCTGAGCGAACCGCCGGTCGCTTTGTCTGCTGCGTTGGCCTGCACTAAACTGCCGACCACGGTCCGGACGACGGTTCGGCGTGTCGCGCGGGCCAGCGGCATCGCCGCGATGCACAGCCGCCTGTGTGGGGTTCCAGCAGCGAAAGGTTTCCATGCCGATGAGCTACTTCCCAGAAGTTTCCAGGATCGAGTACGAAGGGCCGGAGAGCAAGAACCCGCTGGCCTTCAAGCACTACAACCCCGACGAGGTCGTCGAAGGACAGACGTTGCGGGACCTGCTGCGGTTCAGCGTCTGCTACTGGCACACTTTCCGTGGAACCGGAACCGATCCGTTCGGGGCACCGACGATGATCCGCCCCTGGGACGACGGGACGGACTCGCTGGACAACGCCCTGCGGCGAGTGGACGTGGCGTTCGAATTCTTCACCAAGCTGCAGGCGCCGTTCTACTGCTTCCACGACCGCGACGTCGCTCCCGAGGGCGCCGACCTGCGGGAAACGAACGCCAATCTGGACCGCGTCGTCGAGCACATGAAGCAGAAACAGCAGGAAACGGGCGTGCGACTGTTGTGGGGCACGGCCAACCTCTTTTCGCACCCGCGGTACGTGCACGGAGCCGCGACCAGTTGCAACCCGGACGTGTTCGCCTATGCCGCCGCGCAGGTGAAAAAGGCCATCGACGTCACGCACGAACTGGGTGGCGAAAACTACGTGTTCTGGGGCGGCCGTGAAGGGTACATGAACCTCTACAACACCGACATGAAGCGCGAGCTGGATCACCTGGCCCGCTTCATGCACATGGCCGTCGACTATGCGAAGAAGATCGGTTTCACCGGGCAGTTCCTGTTCGAACCGAAACCCAAGGAGCCGACCAAGCACCAGTACGACTTCGATGCCGCCGCGTGTCTGAACTTCATCCGGCAGTACGG
>RFHO01000191.1 GCA_003696385.1 Planctomycetota bacterium
CATTCCCCCCTGCCAACCCGCCACACGTTGATACATCCGTCCACTTGACATCCCGCCGAAATCGCGGCAAACTCTTCCCCAGCGGGCGCTTGGGACGCTTTTCCGCCACCCTCCCGAAACGCCCGAAAACGGGGGGAGGGTGGCAGAATTCCGACTGCCGTCACAACCTGCTGTTACACAACGACTTGCGATTCGAATCCGAACGCGACGTGGCGCACGAGGGCTCCACCGATGTGGCGATTTTGGGGGGGGGTGGCGAAATCGCGTCGTAAGCGCTTGCAGCACAGGACGTTGCAAGGTGGTCTGTTGCACCGCGCTGGCCGAATCAGAGGCCGTTGAAACCCGGGACACGTGAGACACGTGAGCGGCCTTCGCAACTGAGAATCAGGGGCAACGCGGTGGGCCACCATGTACACCGCGGCCATACTTGGCGTCGCGGTGCCGTGCGCTCCGCACGACATGCGACCAACTCGCCCGTTGGGTGGTTGCTCGGGCGAGGCCAGAAACGCCGCACCGGCTGGTGTGCTGTCGTCTGTGCGGCAGGACCTGAAAACTGCCCGAGCGGGTCCGCGCCTGGGAATGTCCGATGTGTGGCGCGCGTCACACGCACGCCGAACTGATCCGGCAGACGGTCCCTGCGGCGCCCGCCGGCGAACCCGTCGTCGAGGCTTCACAGGCCGGCACGAACGGACCGGAAAGCACGCCGGCTCATGATCCCAGCCGAGCATCGGCCGAAGGCACGCACGATTCCGCCGCAGGTGCGGTTCTGACCTGCGTGGCCGGGATCGCGATGATGGTGGTGGTGGGATTCGGCGGTATCGATGTCGCCCGCAACCTTCTGCGCGGCACGTTCTCCGGCAACACCAGTGGGAAGACCGCAACCGCCCCCACGCGGTGGCAGGACAAAGGCCGGTCCGGCGTTCTGTATCACGCCACGCGGGCGTACGTCGCGGACGTAGAGCGGGAGGTCGGCGCGGCCCATCGAGCCGCTTCCCTGGCGACCGAGTCCGGGCGACCGGACCTTGCCGCGGCCGCGTTGCGGCGCGCGTCGTCGGCGATCCGCCGGATCGATGCCGCCTCCGTCGACGCCACGGTACAGTCGTTGGGAAGCCAGTGGGCGGCCCTGCTGGACGATGCAGCCACCTGGTTCGAAAGGACTGCGATCGCCGAAAAGGCCGCGTTCGATTCGGCCGTAGTCAGCGGTGCGGCGATGAGTGCCGGTGTGGCCCGTGAAAATTCCGGGCTGGTGGCACTGGGCTTCCTCGGGTTCCTGGCGACGCTGGCGCAGTCCGAAGCGAACTCCACCAAGCTGCGGCAGGACGCGGACGACGTGCGGCAGCGATGGGAGGGGCTGTCGAAGAAGTGGATGGCCGCGACGGCGGCATACAGATGAGGTGAGCAGGCGGGTGGCGGACGTTTCACCCGGCGGCAGGCGATCGCAGGCGAAGGCGTCCACAGGGGCCGTGTCGGACACCGCGCCCCCCGCGTCGCATGGTCAGTCGGTCCACCGCCACAGTTCGGCCCATAGAGATTTCAGTTCCGGACGACGGCGGACTTCACCCAGCAGGGCGTACTTCTCGATGCGGCAGCGACGCATCTGCCAGGTGAGCATCGGGCGAACGACGTTGTGAAAGAAGGCCTCGCGTCGCATTCGCACGATCAGGGCCGTGCCGGCGGCCACGAGCAATCCGATCGCCACGTCGCAGTACCAGGCCGACCAGCCGACACCCGTCAGGTGGTGCAGCGCCAGCATGCTCCAGAAGGCGATCAGCGCGGCACAGCACACCGGGAGCCAGGCGAGTGCCCGCAGCTGTTCGTTGGCCTGAACCAGACGGCCGAAGAACTCCGGATCGTCCAGCCCCCGCGGCGAGGGAATTTCGCGGGGATATGCTTCGCAGATCAGCTCCCCGTGGCGGCGGCTGATGACGACCGATTCACCCTCGTCGGGCAAGAAGTCGGCGAGGTATTCGAGTTCTTCGAAGGGCGTCCTCATCGCTCGCTTCCCACACACGGTTCCTCGTCGATCGAGGCCGGTGACGTCCATCCGCTCCGTCGAACGCCGACCACAAGACCCCTGTTTACCAATCCCCTGTGGGCAAAATCAAGCATCCGGGGCGAAGCGCGTCAATGCGGCGAGGATGGCCTCCAGATCGTTGGGGACGGTGACCGGCCGATTGGGGTGTCCGACGCGCCGGATGCCGCGTCCGGCCAGGGCGGGATCGATGGCGTCCGGGGCGCTGGAGTGATAGGCCACGGTGGCCTGGGGGTCCTTGAGCTGGTGGCCGGTGAGCACGCAGACTACGGAATCTTCGGCCGCGATGACGCCTTCGCTGCGCAGGCGGCGCGCTCCGGCGACGGCGGCGGCGCTGGCGGGTTCGCAGCCGAAGCCGCCGGCCCCCACGCAGGCTTTGGCGTCGAGGATCTCTTCGTCGGTGACGGTCCGGACGACGCCGTCGCAGGCTTCCAGCGCACGGAGGCATTTCAGCAGGTTCACGGGGCGGTTGATCTCGATCGCGCTGGCCAGAGTCCGCGCCCGGCGGCCCTGTCGATCCATTTCTTCGAAGTAGGCGGCAATGCGATGCTGGTCGCAGTTGCCGCCGTTCCAGCGTACGCCGTGCGTTTCGTACAGGTCGAACAGCGTGGCGGCACCGGCCGCGTTGATGACCGCCAGCCGGGGCAACCGGTCGATCAATTGCAGCCGCTTCAGCTCGATCAGGGCCTTGCCGAAGGCACTGGAGTTACCCAGATTGCCACCGGGTACGACGATCCAATCGGGCGGCTGCCAGTTCAAACCTTCGAGGATTCGGTAGACCGTGGCCTTTTGACCTTCCAGACGGAACGGATTGACGCTGTTGCACAGGTAAATCCGTTCGCGCCGGCAGACTTCGCGAACACGGGCCAGTGCATCGTCGAAGTCTCCCTCGATCTGCAATGTCAGGGCGCCGTAGTCCAAGGCCTGGGACAGCTTGCCGAAGGCGATCCGGCCGCTGCCGACAAACACCACCACCCGGAACAGCCGGGTCGTGGAAGCGAAAATCGCCAGCGACGCACTGGTGTTTCCGGTTGACGCGCACGCGGCCAACCGCGCGCCGATCATCCGGGCGTGTGTGCTGGCGGCGGTCATTCCGTTGTCTTTGAAGCTGCCGGAGGGATTGAGCCCTTCGTATTGCAGGTACAGCCGTCGCGTGCCGACGTAGCGTCCGACCGCTTCGTTGGGCTGGAGAATCGTCTGCCCTTCACCGATGGTCACCACCGACTGCGGCGGCGCAAAGGGCAGCAGTTCGCGGAAGCGCCATACGCCGCTGAAGTTCAGCGGATCGCGGCGATCGGCCCAGCGCTGTTCGAATTCCCGCAGCGATCCCGGTACGGCGGCACGGTCCCAGTCGTAGTCCACATCCAGCAGCCCGCCGCAATGTGGACACGCGGTGTGTACTTCGCACACGTCGAACGTCGCACCGCAGCGGGGGCTGATGCAGCGCTGGAAACTGACCTCTGTTCGCAACGAAGCCACGGGCGCAGTGATGGTTCGGTCTCCTGATGCAGTGTCCTGCCGCTCGCGTCTTGCGGATCGGGGCGGACCGCGCGGCATTCGGTGAGCATTGGGGGACATGTTGAGCGGCGCCGGGGCCTTTGGCAAGCAACGCACCGTGGCGAAAAGGTCGCGGACGCGGGTAAACTGTTCGCACGCCCGGTTCCGGCGCGGTGGCCCGGGAAGGTTCGTGGTCGGAAGTGCGGGAGGTCGTGGCATGGCGCTTCGCGGATGCGACCGGTGGAAACCTCTGACGCGCCGACACTGCCTGCGTGCGCTGACGGGTGCGACGCTGGCGGCCCGGTGTCCGTGGTTACCGGCTGTGGCGGCGGCGAAGGCGTCGACCGCGCGGCGCTGCCTGGTGCTGTGGATGGCGGGGGGACCGAGTCAGATCGATACCTTCGATCCGAAATCGGGACACGAAAACGGCGGTCCCTTCGCGGCGATCGCCACGCGGTTGCCCGGCGTGGCGTTCAGCGAACATCTGCCGGAGCTGGCCAAGCGGGCCGGTTCACTGACCCTGATCCGCTCGATGCAGACCCGCGAAGGCGACCATGCGCGGGCCACGTTCACGATGCACACCGGACGGCGTCCCGCCGGATCGATCGATCCCCCGGTACTGGGGTCGGTACTGGCCGGGCGGCTTGCCGTACGACCGGACGGGCTGCCGGCGTTCGTCAGCATCACCCCACCGGGGGTGCTCGCACGCGAGATGATCGATCCGGGCTTTCTGGGACCGCAGTATGCCCCACTGGTCGTCGATACCGGCAACGCTGCGGCGGGAGGAGCAGAGAGCGGCACGCTGCGGGTGGAAAACCTGGACCGGCCCGGTGGCGTCACTGCGGAGCAGTGGGAGCGGCGACGGCGGCTGTGGTCCCAATTGCAGGCCGGCTTCGCCGAACGGCACGGGGCAACGGCAGTCGAGGCCCATGCCGCGGCGTATCGGGCGGCGATGCGACTGATGCAGTCCCAGGCCCGGCGGGCCTTTCGGCTGGACGAGGAACCGGATGCGGTGCGCCAGCGCTATGGCAGGAACACGTTCGGCGAAGGCTGTCTGCTGGCACGCCGCCTGCTGGAACGTGGAGTGGGCTTCGTCGAAGTGGCGATGAACGGCCTCGCTCCCCAGGACGTGCTGGGATGGGACACCCACCAGCAGAATTTCCGCCGGCTGCCGGAGTTGTGTGGCGCTCTGGATCGCGCGTTCGCCGCTTTGATCGATGACCTGCGCGCGTGCGGCCTGTGGAATGAAACCCTGATCGTGTGGGCCGGCGAATTCGGACGCACCCCGAAGGTCAATGCCACCGCCGGCCGGGACCACTATCCGGCGGCGTGGACCGTGGTGCTCAGCGGCGGACTGGTGCGCACCGGGTCGGTCGTCGGCAGGACGTCCGCGGACGGCGGTACCGTCGTCGAACGCCCGGTTTCGGCCTCACAGCTGTTGGCCACCATCTACAGGGCATTGAACGTGGACCCGCACACCGAGCTGCTCGCCCCGATCGGCCGGCCGGTCCCACTGGTGGAACGGGACGTGAAACCGCTGGAAGAACTGGTGCAGCAGCATGGCTGAGTGACGGCGTGCCGTCGAGTGGACCGGGCCGGATGCCATCGCTTCTGCGGGACGAAACGATGAATGCGCGGGATGTTGCGGACCCGGAGTCCTGCCGACGTCGGCTGACCGAGGATGGCTACTTCGTGCTGCACGGCCACGTGCCAAAGGCCTTCGTGCGACGGCTGTGCGAGGTCACGGATGCGTTGTTCGCCGCGGAAGGGGACCGGGCCGGTTGGGAATTCAAGCGCGAACCCGGGGCGCTGCGGCTGGCGAACCTGGTGGACAAACACGAGGTTTTCTGGGAAGTGATCGCGGACGCGGTGGTGCTGCGTCTGGTCGCACTGGTGTTGGGAGATCGCTTCAAGCTGAGCAGTCTGAATGCCCGGGCGGCCCTGCCGGGATGCGGCGAACAACCGTTGCACACCGACATGGGCGGCTTGCCCGACGAGCGGGGTTCGTGGGTGTGCAATGCCGTGTGGCTGCTGGACGATTTCACGGAACGGAACGGGACGCTTCGGGTGATACCGGGATCGCACCGGTGGGGGCGCCTGCCCGGGGAAGTGCTCGCCGATCCCGCGGCACCCCATCCCGACCAACGGCTGATCACGGCCGAGGCGGGTTCGGTGGTGGTCTTCGACGCCCACCTCTGGCACAGCGGAACGCGAAACCAATCCGACGACTTGCGGCGCGCCCTGCACGCGTTCTATTGTCGGTGGGACAAACCGCAGCAACAGTACCAGAAGGCGTTGTTGCGTGCCGACACGCAGCGGCGCTTGCCGCCGGAGCTGCGCCGCCTGCTGGCGCTGGACGATCCCTGCAACGACCGGCTGAGTCGCGCAGTGGTGCGCCGCAGCGGATTTCTGGAATGAGCGGCAGGGGCGAGGGCTTTACGAAGTCGGCGCCGCGCCGTCCATCGATGCGGATTGTCGGCGAACCTGCGGGCCGCACCGCGGCCGAACCGTCGGACGGCCTTCTTGCAGAGAGGAAGACGAAACGCAGATGCAGATCATACCGGCCATCGACGTACGCGGCGGTCGCTGCGTGCGGCTCCGCCAGGGAGACTATGCTCGGGAAACGGTGCTGGACGACGATCCGGTCCGCGTGGCCCGCCGCTGGGCCGAACAGGGAGCGGAACGGTTGCATCTGGTCGATTTGGATGGAGCCAAGGCGGGCCGCCCGGTCAACCTGCGGACACTGCGGGCGATCGTCCGTGCGGTCGATATCCCCTGTCAGGTGGGCGGCGGGATTCGGGACATGGCGACCATCCAGGCCATGTTTCGCGAGGTGGGCGCCGATCGGGTGATCATCGGCACGCAGGCTCTGAAGCGTCCGGTCTGGTTCGAAGAAATGGTGGCGACGTTTCCCGGACGGATCGTGCTGGGTGTCGACGCGCGGGACGGTCGTGTGGCGACCGAAGGGTGGATGGAAACATCCCGGACCACGGCGCGCGACCTGGTGGCACGTTACCGCGAGCAACCGCTGGCCGCCGTCGTTTACACCAACATCGCCAATGACGGGATGATGCAAGGGGTCGACCCCGGAACGCTGGACGACCTGGAGC
>RFHO01000192.1 GCA_003696385.1 Planctomycetota bacterium
TCCGCCGGACGCTGTATCGCGGTATCGCCATCCGCGGCGCCCCCGGACGGGTTGGGAACCGTTGGCACATGCACGACCAGTGCTGCGACGTCGTCGGGCCGTGCGGGATCGTTCGCGCGGGCGGCGTCCGCTGGCGGCGCGTCGTCGTCCGACAGTGCGATGCGTGCGGTTCGGGCGGGGTCCACCGCGGGCGTGGCCTCCTTCGCCCGTGTGGCATCGACGGACAATTCGGGGACGCTCGCGGGCATCATGCCGATCGGTCGTTGAGTGACCGCCGCCGGTTCGCTGTGGTGTGATGTGGGAGCGCCGTCGCCGCGAAGAGGCTCGATCGGTGGCACGCCGCTTTCCGCGGTCGGCTCGCCGTGCAGTTCGCGCGTCTGCCCGCGCGAGACACCACCGGCCGCGACGGAGGCCGTGCGGGGCGTCGCTTCGGGGAGCGCGATTGCGGTGGCGTGCGGTCGCGTGGCCGTTGCAGCAGTCTGATCGTCGATCAGGTGGTGCAGCAACAAACCGCCGATCGTGAAGATCAACACGAGGCGGATGCGCGAAAGCAGACCGCCTCGAACGGCCGTTCCGCACAGCAGGCAGGCATCGGCGTTTTGGGGAAGGATGCTTCCGCAGCGACGACAGAAATCGGTGGGCATGGCAGTTTCCTGTCCGGTTGACATCGGAGTTTCGCGGTGCGGGCGTTGCCGAGTAGTCGATACGGCGCGCCAGCAAGTCGAAACGCGTTAGACGAACACGTTCAGCAATCTGAATGCCGGATGGGGAAGAAGCGGCCGTCGATACGACCCGTTGCAAACGCGCGCCGAGCGCAACGCTCCGGCAGACCGAAAGTTGCACCACAGCTTCCGCCCCGGCGGTGGTCCGCTGTGCGGGCGCGTTCATGATGACGAATCGCAACATCGACGGTCCGAGTGTGGTCCGGCGGCAACGGTCCGCTCCTGCACGGCGAACGCGATCGGACGGATGCGCAGCCGTCTGGGCGAGATGCAGCTCGCCGGCCGAACGGCCTGGGCGGCGCGGCGAGCGGCCCGTTCGCTGCCCGTGAACGTCGCCTCGCGATTGGAACTCGGTGTGTTGTTTCGCTATGCTGCCTCGCCGGCGTCGAGGGCCTCATGCCCGACGTGTCGCACGACCGGAGTCTCACCGAGGCCCGAGCGGTCGCGGTGGATGGGGGACACGCGTCGCGGCTGGCTGCCGTTTCGGGCGCACGGAACGTCGTGGCCTGTCGGCCGCGTTGCGTGTGCCGGTCGGGCCCCGCGGGGCGGACGTTGCCGCCGTGTCGTGAACGGTTCGGTTGGTCGCCGCGGACCGGGACAGGAAGAGCAGGCCGATGAATCCGGGAATCAAGCGGATGTTGCTGGCTTCCGGCGCCGTGGCGGCGCTGGTCGGGATCGCGGCGATCGTGGACATCGTCGCCGGCATTCCGTTTCGCGGCATGGTGGTGATGGACGTCATGTTTCTGGTGGGGGCCGCCTTGGTGGGCTTCATGGTGTACGACGCCTACCGAGACCTGGCCCGTTGACTCCTCGGAGGCGGTGGCGTCGTTTGCCGTCGGACGAGGACCGTCGGGCTCGCGCCGTGTTCTCCGGCGAATGCGTCGCACCGCATCCGTAGAAGCCGGCGAGCGGTGCGCGTACGGTCGAAAAGTTCGATGGGGAGTCAGCCCATGGTGCGAACGCTTGTGGCTGTGGCGGTAACGGTCGCGTCCGTGACAGCGTACGCGGAAAACTGGCCGCAATGGCGCGGGCCGTTCGGGAACGGCGTTGCGGCCGGGACGGATTACCCGGTTCGTTGGAGCCGGACCGAAAACGTGGCCTGGAAGGTGGCGTTACCCGGAATCGGCAGTTCCACGCCGGTCGTGTGGGAGGACCACATCTTTGTGACGTGTCCGCTGGACGAACAGAACGGCGTGCTGTGCTTCGACCGCACGGGGAAGCTCCGGTGGCAACAGCGGCTGGGACGGGTACGCCACGGAAAACACAAGAAAGGCAGCGGAACCAATCCGTCGCCGGTCACCGACGGCCGGAACGTGTGGGTCTACTTCAAGAGCGGTGATCTGGCGTGCCTGGATTTTTCGGGCAAGGTGCAGTGGCGACGCAATCTGCAGCAGATGTACGGTGAAGACACGCTGTGGTGGGACCTGGGCACGTCGCCGGTGCTGACCGAGGACTTCGTCGTCGTCGCCGTGATGCACTCCGGCCCTTCCTACCTGGTGGCCTTCGAGAAGCGGACCGGCAGGGTCGCGTGGAAGCAGGACCGAAACCTCGATGCGCCGCTGGAGTCCGCTCAGAGCTACACCACGCCGCAGGTGATCCGTGAGGGCGACCGGGAGCTGATCGTGGTGCTGGGAGCAGACCACGTCACCTGTCACGATGCGAAAACCGGCCGGGAGATCTGGCGCGTCGGCGGTCTGAATCCGACGGGGCAGAAATACTTCCGCTCGATCGCCAGCGTGGCGGTGTCGGTCGAGGACGAGATGGTCATCGCGCCCTACGCACGGGGGCAGACGCTCACCGCCATCCGACTGGGTGGGCAGGGTGACGTCACGCAATCGCACGTGGCCTGGGTGCTGCAGCGGCGATCGGCCGACGTCCCCACTCCGATCGCCCACCGGGGCAAGGTGTACGTCGTCACGGACCGCGGCGAGGTTTCGTGTCTGCGGATCACCGACGGCCACGTGCTGTGGGAAGGGCAACTGGAGCGGAATCGCAACCATTACAGCTCGTCGCCGGTGCTCGGCGGAGACAAACTCTATCTGACCCGCGAAGACGGGACCACGTTCGTCCTGGCCGGCGATCATTTCGAGGTTCTGGCGAAGAACACGTTGGACGAATTCACCGTGGCGACACCGGTGCTCGTCGACGGCCAGATCCTGCTGCGGACCGCTGAGCATCTGTGGTGCATCGGCAAACGGGCCGGGAATGAGTAACCGCGGCGGACGACCGGCCGCGTCGGTCGGGGAGGTGGCACGATGGCCGAATGGGTTCAGGCGACCACGGTGGACGCCGTGCCGGAGGGCGGCGGCGTGGAGGTCACCGTCAATGGTCGGATCGTGGCGGTGTTTCGCGTCGGTGAGGAATTCTTCGCTCTGGACGGCATCTGCCCCCACGCGGGCGGACCGTTGGGCAAGGGCCGCCTGGACGGTACGGTCGTCACCTGTCCGTGGCATGGGTGGCAGTTTGATGTCCGCACCGGCGAGCACTGCCTGAACCCGAACATCTGTCAGGCGAGCTTTCCGGTCAAGGTGGAAGACGGCAAGGTCTTCGTCCAGTTGTGACTCGAGGCCGCCAGGAGCGGCTCGTCCGGACGATCGGGGCGCGGGGCGGCAGAGGTCGAACGTCCGCAACGGCATGAGCCGGTCGAGGCGTCCGGGCGAAACGGTCGATACGTCACGGCGGATCGGCGACCGGCGGGCACGCGAAGTCTTCGACTTTCGTTCGCTGCGCCGGCGGGACACGAGCAATCGGCAGTCAGAGGGAAAGGGCGAGCGGATCCGTGGCGGCAACATCGGTGGTTGGTCTGCAGTGGGGCGACGAAGCGAAGGGGAAGATCGTCGACCTGTTGACGGCGGAGCACGACGTGGTCGTCCGCTACCAGGGCGGGAACAACGCCGGACACACCGTGCGATTCGCCGGCGAAACGTACAAGTTGTCACTGTTGCCGGCGGGAATCCTCAGCGAAGACGTCACTTGCGTGATCGCCACCGGGGTCGTGGTGGATCCCGCGGCGCTGCTGCAGGAGCTGCAGGACGTGCAGTCCCGCCGGGGGACGATCGAACCGCGGCGGTTGCGGATCAGCGATCGGGCGCACGTGATTTTCCCTTATCACATCGCCGAAGAGGACGTACTGGAACGCCGCCACTCGAGGGACGGTATCGGCACGACCCGCCGTGGCATCGGAACCTGCTACCGCGACAAGGCTGGCCGCACGCACGCCTTTCGCCTGGGAGACCTGCTCCGTCCGGATTCGTTCCGTCGCCGGCTGCGGGAGGTGGTGGCGTTCAAGAACACCGTGCTGCGCGCGCTGGATCCACAGTTCGAGCCGTTCGATGCCGAGGCGATCTTCGAAGATTATCGGCGATACGCGGAGCAGCTCGAACCGTTCATCACCGACACTACGGCGTTCCTGCACGAATGCGTGCGGAACGGACGCCGGCTGTTATTCGAAGGTGCGCAGGGCAGTCTGCTGGACGTGGATCACGGCACGTATCCATACGTCACCTCGTCGAACAGCTCCGGCTGCGGCATCCACAGCGGCAGTGGGGTCTCCGAGCGGATCATCGATCGGATGATCGGCGTAGTGAAGGCGTACACCACGCGCGTCGGGGGCGGTCCGTTTCCGACCGAGCTGGACGATGAAATCGGACAGACGATCCGCGACCGCGGCCATGAGTACGGTACGGTCACCGGACGGCCGCGACGGTGCGGCTGGTTCGACGCCGTGGCGGCTCGATACGGCGCAGAGGTCAGCGGCGTCGACGAGCTGGCGATCATGTTGTTGGACGTGCTGAGCACACTGGAAGAGGTACGGATCTGCGAAGCCTACGAACTGGACGGTCGCCGCACGACGACGTTCCCCAGCCATGTCGAGGATCTGGAACGCGTTCGCCCGGTGTATCGCACGCTGCCCGGTTGGAAAGAGGAGATCACCGCGGTGCGCGACTTCGCCGACCTTCCCGCAGCTGCACAACGGTACGTCCACGAGGTGGAAGACATTCTGGGCTATCCGGTTAGAATCGTCTCGGTCGGGCCGGACCGCGAGCAGACGATCTTTCGGTGAACGCCCTCGCGGGGCGGCTTTCCAGCTCCTCTTTCGTTGCTGTTGAATCTCGGTGAAAGCGTCATGACGGAATCGCGAATCGCAAAGCTCGCCCTCAAGGACGGCACCGTCTTCACGGGCCGCGCCTTCGGGGCCGAAGGGGAAACGTCGGGCGAGGTGGTGTTCAACACCAGTATGACCGGCTATCAGGAAATCCTCACGGATCCGTCCTACGCCGGACAGATCGTCACGATGACCTACCCGCTGATCGGCAACTATGGCGTGAACCCCGAAGACGTCGAAAGCGGCGGACTGGCGATCCGCGGCTTCATCGTGCGCGAGCTGTGCGAGGAGCCGAGCAACTTTCGATCCACCGGGACGCTCGATGAGTATCTCCGTGCGGCCGGCGTCATCGGGCTGCAGGGAATCGATACGCGGGCACTGGTACGTCGCATCCGGGTCCACGGGGCGATGACCGGCGTGCTCTCGACGATCGACCTGGACGACCGCTCGCTGGTCGCCAAGGCCCGGCAGAGTCCCGACATCGTCGGCCAGGATCTGGTCCGCACGGTGGTACCGCAGCGCCCGCGGGAATGGGACGAAGGCGTCTCGCCGTATGTGGGGCACGCCGTCGCACCGGATTATGGTGTGACGCCGCGTCCCGACGATCGTGTTCCGCACGTCGTGGCGATCGATTACGGCATGAAGTGGAACATCGCCCGGCATCTGAAACAGATCGGCTGTCGCGTCACAGTCGTGCCCGGAACCGTTTCCGCCCCGGATGTTCTGGCCATGCAGCCCGACGGCGTGTTCCTCTCCAACGGTCCCGGCGACCCACGGCCGTTGCAGTACGCGATCGGGACGATCCGCGAGCTGATCGGGCAGGTTCCCATTTTCGGCATCTGTCTGGGCCAACAGCTTCTGGGGCTGGCCCTCGGTGGCGAAATCTTCAAGCTCAAGTTCGGTCACCGCGGAGCGAATCAGCCCGTGCTCAATCTCAGGACGAATCGCGTGGAAATCACGTCGCAGAACCACGGTTTCGCACTGGCTGCCGAATCGCTGCCGGAGGACGTCGAGGTCACGCACATCAACCTCAACGACCGCACCGTGGAAGGCATTCGGCACAAGACGTTGCCCGTCTTCGGTGTGCAGTACCATCCCGAGGCGTCGGCTGGGCCGCACGACAGCCAGTATCTGTTCGGTGAGTTCTACCGGATGATGGTCTGATTCGCGTCGCCCGCCACGGCGGGCAAGGATCGACGGGGATCGGGGCGGCGCCTCCGCAGGCCCGGTGAACGGTGGAGTTGCCGCGTTCCGAACGTTCAGCACAGGACAGGGGCATTTCATGGCACGTGAGCGCTCGCTGGTGTTGTTCAAGCCGGATGCCGTGCAGCGCAGGCTGTGCGGGCGACTGCTGACGCGGATCGAAGAAAAGGGACTGAAGGTCGTGGGCATGAAAATGCTCCGGCTGACGTCCGAGATGGCCCGTGCGCATTACCGGGAACACGTGCAAAAGCCCTTTTATCCCGCGCTGGAAGCCTTCATTACTTCGGCGCCGGTGATCGCGCTGGTGGTCGAGGGGCCCGGGGCGGTTGAAGTGATGCGGCGGCTGATGGGGCCGACCAACGGACGCGAGGCCCCGCCGGGGACGCTCCGCGGCGATTTCGGGTTGAGCCGTCAGATGAATCTGATCCACGGCAGTGACAGTGTCGAATCGGCTCGGCGGGAAATCGAAATCTACTTCCAGCCCCACGAAATCTTCGAGTACGAATCCGTGCTGGACGGAAACATCGCGTTGCCCGACGAGTGAGCCGTTCGGCGATCGCGCTGAGCGAACCGACAGAGCGGCGCATCGAGGCGGCAGCGGCGGCGGGTGTGGACTTTCGATCGGCCGCACCCACCGGTTCGTGCCCCAAGCGGGCCGGCACCGGGCGATCGCTGCGATGCCGTGTGGGCGATGCGCACCAGCGTCGTGGACGGCGGCCGAGGCCCGAGGCGATTGCACGTGCCGCAGACGGTGTCCTCTTGTGGGACGACGGCCTTCGGACGCCCCTGTCGGTTGCCTCCGTCCTCCGTGCGTGAGGACCGATCACCGTGCCGCCGGTCGTGGGGACCGCAGGAACCCCTCCAGTGGCGGCTCTCCATGCGCGGCCGGAAGAGGGACATCGAGCAAGGAAAATGGCACGCATCTCCCCGAGGGTCTTTCGGCTGGTGCTGGTCGTGTCGTGTGCCCATGCGCTGGTCCATGTTTTCGAGCTCTCGCTGCCGGCCGTGGAGCAGTTGGTGGCGCAGGATTTCGGCGTGGGCCGAGACGTCAGCGGTTGGTTGGGCACGACGTGGCGGCTGCCCTTCGGCGGTGCTGCCCTGTTGGCCGGCTGGCTGGCCGACCGATTCGGATCCGTTCGATTGCTGCTGCTGTATCTGCTGGGATGCAGTCTGACGGCGCTGTCTCTGTTGTGGCTTCGCGGACTTCCCGCCGTCTTCGTGCTCATGTTCCTGATGGGAATGTTCGCCAGCATCTATCACCCGGCAGGATTGGCTTTCATCTCGCGAGCGACGGGCCCCCGGGAACGCCCCGTGGCGCTCGGCTGGCACGGCATTTTCGGTTCCGCGGGAATCGCCGGGGCGCCGTTCCTGGCCAGTGCGGTCTTTCTGACGGGCAGCGTTTCCTGGCGCGGCTACTACGCGCTGCTTTCGATTCCCGCTGCACTGGTCGGACTGCTGTTGTGGCTGGTCACCCGCGGCAGCGCGGCTGCGGGCGAAACGCAGGCAACACAGCAACCGCCGGGGGAGGAAGCGGATGGATCGCGGGTGTCGACCGAGTCGTTCGCGGAACATCGTGAAGACGACGCCTTCCACCGCGGGCGATTCCTCTGCCTGGTGACCGGTGGAGCATTGAGTGGCTTCGTGTATGCGGCGTTTATGCACTTTCTGCCGCGGTACCTCGATGCGGCCGGGCTTCGTCCGGCACACATCGATGCTGCGGGGTTCCGCAATGCACTGGCCGCGCTGGTCCTGATTTGCGGAGCGGTCGGCCAAGGCATCGCGGGACGCTGGGCGGATCCGCAGCGTCTGCCCCGGCAACTGACCCTGGTGTTCCTGGCCAATGTCCCGTTTCTGGTCTGGATGGCGTTCGCCGAAGGCGTCTGGCGGCTGGTGGCGCCCTGCCTGTTGGCGCTGGTGCACTTCATGAATCAGCCGCTCTACAACAGCTTGATCGCGCGGTTCGTGCCGGCGGCGCGGCGGAGCACCGGATATGGCTTCAGCAACATGGTGTGTTTCGGGATCGGTGCTCTCGGGCCCGCGTTTGCCGGGGCGTTTTCGTCCGACCGCTGGGTTTATGGCGGTCTGGCGGTCGTGGCCGGTCTGGCCGCGGCGGTCGTCAGCGCCGTGACGCTCCCTCGCAGCGTCGACGCCGCCGTTTGACGCGGACCGTGCAGGCCCGTTCAAATGAGAACGCCGCCGGCGTTCGGCCAGACCATCGATCGAAGGTTGGTCGCTCCGAGTGATGCCGGTCGGCTCGCACGACGCGGACTGCCGCGGATCACGTGGAGCCTGAACGAGGCGGACGATGGTCGTACGGCGAACGGCACGCCAGCGCCGTCCCGTCGGGGGCGCGTTCGGACGAGCGACGGTCGCGGCGTGCGATTCACCTGCGCCAACGTGCCGCACGGACGTCGATGGCCACGGCGGCGGCCCAATCTGTTAAGCTATGCGTTACCATGTCGTGGACCGCGCCGTGTGGCCTGTGACGGGACGCGTCCGCGAAGACGCGGTCTGTGGGCGGAGTTTCGGAGGAACCGGGGATGCGTGACGGATCCATCGCTGTGCGGAGATTGTCCACGCGGCGGACCGTTCTGCAGGTGGGTGGCCTGACCGTAGCGCGTTGCTTGTGGCCCTTCGCGGCGCACAGCGGAGCGGCGGAGACGGCCCGCCGGCGGGCCGAGTCGGTGATCTTTCTGTGGATGGGAGGGGGCGTCACGCACATCGATTCGTTCGATCCGAAACCCGAAGCTCCGCAGGAAATCCGGGGCACGCTGGAGGCCATCGCGACGAGGCTGCCCGGTATTCGATTCGGTGAGCCGATGCGGGAAATGGCCGCCGTCGCCGACAAGCTGGCGCTGATTCGCACGTTCTCGCACGACAGCAACGATCATCTGCTCAGCCAGGTTTACACGCTGTCCGGGCGGAAAGTGAACCGTTCGCAACTTTTCAGCGAGCCGAACATCGGGGCGATCGTGGCCCACCAGTTGGGGCCGCGCAATGGCCTGCCCGGCTACATCGCCGTCCCGGGCATCACGCGTCCCGGACCTCCCCCGCACAACCTTTTCGTGGGCGGTTGGTTGGGACAGCGCTACGCGCCGTTTTGCGTCGGGGGACAGCCCGAACAGCCGGACTTCACCGTGGGCAAGAAGGATCCGAATCCCAGTCCGTTTGCCGAAGAAGACCTGCGTCCGAAGGAACTCGACCTGCCACCAGCGATGACGCCCGGCCGCTTGCACCGCCGACAGACGCTCCGCCAGCGGCTTGCGCTTGCGGCCCGCTGGCTCGAGAAAACGGCGCCGGCCGGTGCGCTCGACGGTCAGTACGCCGACGCTTTCCGCCTTCTGACTTCCCAGCGCGTCCGCAAGGCGTTCGATCTGGCCGACGAACCATCCGCCGTTCGGGACCGCTACGGGCGCACCAAGATCGGTGGACGATGTCTGCTGGCGCGGAGGCTGGTCGAAGCCGGTGCCCGCTTCGTGATGGTGGACTATGGATACGACCCGGACTACGGAAATCTGTGGGACAATCACAACGCGGCCTCGCAGAACTTTCCCCACATTTCGAAGATGTGTCTGCGAGGCTACCATCTGGCGGGAATGGATCGCGCTTTCGCCGCGCTGCTGAACGATCTCGACGAACGCGGACTGCTGGACCGCACGCTGGTGGTGTTCCTCACCGAGTTCGGCCGCACACCGAAGATCAACGCCCGCGGAGGACGCGATCACTGGGGCATGTGCGGTTCGATCTTCTTCGCCGGTGCGGGGATCCGCCGTGGGATCGTCGTCGGCCAATCCGACCGCCACGCGGCCTACCCGCTGACCCGCGGGTACTCGCCCGCGGACGTGGCCGCAACCATCCTGCACCTTCTGGGCATCGACCTTTCCGGCCGTCTTTACGACCGCCAGAACCGCCCGCATCCCGTGCTGGACCACGGCGAGCCGATCGCGGCAGTGCTCGCGTAGTCCCCGCGGCCGCCGCCGGCGCAGTTCGCCACAGCGCGTCCTTTTTGCATATTCCTCGTTCGAATACCGATCCAGACGCACACCGTTGCGCCCGCCGAATCGCCAATATTGGCGTGGCGCAGGATTCGGCCGGCCGGAGCGCAAATTTTCCGGCTCGCAAAGGTGCAGCCGCAAGCCACAGGTACGCACGAAGTGGAAGGCATTTCCCATGCGTCGACTCAAGTTATCGGCTGCGTGTGCGGCGGCGTTGGTGGCTCAGTGGTCCAGCGGTCTTCGAGCGGACACGGGCACCGGCCAGCGGCCCGACGTCGTGTGCATCACCGCCCACGATGCGGTGGCGTTCGTGAAAGCCGCTCGAGCGGGAGGCATGGCATCGGGGCAGCAGGCCACATTGCCGGCTTCCGCCCACCGAAGCGGCCACGCCCGTTCGGACGGCGACCGGCACGCCAGCGCCATCCCGCCGGGGGCGTGAGCCGGCGACGCCCCACACCTCGCGGCGCAGACCAGAGGGGGCGTCGAGGTCCGCGTCGCCGCGTCTGCCCACTCGAACCGCTGCGGCAACGGCTGCAGCGAATTCTGCCACAGACAATGCGTCCGCCGGATCCCCGGCGTCGGACCGTCGCGTTCATTACCCGCCGTTTCGTTGGGACCGCGTTCCGGTCTACGCCCACGTCGGCAAGGCATCCGACGACTTCACTGCCGCGGAGCTGGACTTTTTGGCCCGTCATTTCGATTTCATCACCATTGAAAAGGGCCAAGCCGCCATGAAATACGGCAACACCGAAGACGGATTCATTGTCGCCGCACGGGAAATCAGGAAACGCAACCCCAGGGCGAAGATCCTGTTCTACTGGAACGCATCGCTGGATTCGTCGGCTGTCCGCTGGGGATACAAAGCAGCCCGGACGATGCCCGCCGACGCCTATCTGCGAGACAGCAAGGGGCGACTCGTCCTGCGACGTGGGAGCGTTCCGAACTACGACCTGAGGCGGCCGGACGTGCGCGCCTGGTGGTCGGACGTGGCGAAGAAAGCCGTGACCGAATACGGAGCCGACGGGATCTTCGCCGACGCGATGGGCGATCCGCCGCAGGCAAACCTGAAGACACTGGACGAGCAGACCGTAATCGCCCTGCGCGCAGCTCGGCTGGCCCTGATGGAGGAGACCCGCCGCAAGATCGGTCCCCACAAGCTCCTCGTGTACAACGGCTTGATGCGGGAAAACCGTGAACGACTGCTGCGCGTCGCCGACGGCGCGATGATCGAGCACTTCGGGCATTTCGCCAACGGCTCGAGCAAGGAGCAGATTGCCGAGGCGATCGCGACGGTGCAGGCCGTGGGCCGCACCGGCAAGATCGTGCTCGTCAAGGCATGGCCCGGTTTCTCGTATCGCGAACGCGAAGCGATGAAAAAGCCACGTGCCGAACTGGTGCGGCTTGCGCGGGAGCGGATCGCGTTCCCGCTGGCCTGTTTTCTCGTGGCGGCGCAACCGTATTCCTACTTCTGCTACACGTGGGGCTATCGCGAGAAGTTGGGCACCTTCGAGTGGTATCCGGAGTTCGACAAGCCGCTCGGACCGCCACGCGGTGATGCGATTCGAGCCGGCTGGACCTTCCGGCGCGAATTCGCCCACGCCTCGGTGTTCGTCGATCTGAAAAGCCGGGCCGCCAGGATCGAATGGCGAGCGGAACGCTGACCTCCATGCAATCGGGAGACCATCGAATGACGAAACAGATGCTGATTGTGTTCGCTGCCGCTATCACGATCGGCTCGCCTGTCTGTGCAGAGCAACCCGACTGGGAAACGGAGCTGCAGAGACAGTTGCCGCTGTTGGGACATCGCAACTGGATCGTCGTGGCCGACGCGGCCTACCCTGCGCAGACGGCTCCCGGCATCAGGATGATCTACACCGGCGAAAAACAACTCGATGTCGTTCGCAAGGTACTGGGGGCTGTCAGGAGACAAAAGCATGTTCGCGGCGTCGTATTCACCGACGCCGAACTGCCATTTGTTCCAGAGAGGTTTGCCAGAGGGATCGGCGAATACCGTGCGGGCCTCAAGCAGGTGCTCAAGGGCCACGACGTGACGTCGTTGCCGCATGAGCAGATCATCGAGCAAATGGACGAGGCCGGCCGCACGTTTCAGATCCTGGTTCTGAAAACCGACATGGTCCTGCCCTACACGTCTGTGTTCATCCGGCTGGACTGCGGCTACTGGTCCGATGAGGCCGAACGTGAACTGCGTGCGGCGATGAAAGCGGCCGGCGACAGGTAGAAGGTCGGTTCACCTGTTTTTCAATACGGGAGCAAGCGACGCGCACAGCGCGTGCTCACCAACAACAGAGGCGGTTCCCATGTCTGACAATCCGACCGACGATTGTGGCTGCGGCGGGAACGGCTGCAACGACGCCGTGCCGCGACGCGAGTTCCTCAAGATCGCCGGCCTCGGTGCGCTTGCGGGCTCGGCGGGCGGCATGCCGGTGATGGCCGGGCCGTTCAGCGCGGATGGCGACAACGAATATCTTCAAACCATCCCGATCGACAAAAAACTCGACCCCGCCTGGGTCAGGTCGCTGTTCGAACGCGGCAACAAAGAGGTTTACAGCGACCCCAAAGCGCTGCGTCATATCGGCATGCCGGTCGGCGGGATCGGTGCCGGGCTGGTGTATCTGGGCGGCGACGGCCGGCTGTGGATGTGGGATGTGTTCAACAAAAGGTACCCGCGCGGGTTTATGGGCCGCGGCGCGGGCGGCGATACCTACCTGCATCCGTTCGAACCGATCCAGCCGTTCGCCCACGGTTTTCAATTGCGGGTGCAGGCGAGCGCGGGCGGCGACGAAGCACAGATCCACTCGCTGGACGCCGACGGATTTGCCAACGTGACGTTCGACGGCCGGTACCCGATCGGCATCGTCACCTACGAGGATCCGGCGTGCGCCGTGGCCGTTCAGCTCGAAGCTTTCAGCCCATTCATCCCACTGGACCTGGAAAACTCGTCCTATCCGGCGACGATCATGCGCTACACGCTGAGCAACGTATCGGACCAGGCCGTGCAGGCGTCCGTCGTCGGTTGGGTCGACAACCCGGTGTGCCTGTTTACCGGTCAACCGCGCGACACGCTGCGGCGCAACA
>RFHO01000193.1 GCA_003696385.1 Planctomycetota bacterium
ATCCGGGAGTGACCAGCTCCTGGCCGCGCCGCACCTCCTCACGACGCACGCCCGCCAGGTTGACCGCCGTCCGCTGCCAGCTCGCCGCGGCTTCGACCAGCCGGCCGTGGTTCTCGACGCTCCGCACACGCACCGTGCGTCCTTCCGGCAGCAGCTCCAGCGTGTCACCGGCCGCCACCGCCCCGGACTGCACCGACCCGGTCACCACGGTGCCGTGCCCGGGCACGCTGAACACGCGATCGATCGGCATGCGGAAGAAGTCGTCCGACCGGGCGTCTTCGGCATCCGCCGCCACGTCTGCCAACGCCCGCTTCAGTGCCTCGATACCTTCGCCCGTGACCGCGGAAACGGGAACGATCGGCGCATCCTGCAAGAAGGTCCCGCGGACGTGCTCGCGGATGTCCTCCTCGACCAGCGCGATCAGCTCTTCATCGACCAGATCCGTTTTCGTGATCGCAATCACGCCGCGTGGAATGCCCAGCAGGTCCATGATGTCCAGGTGCTCGCGGGTCTGCGGCATCACGCCGTCGTCCGCAGCCACGACCAGCAACGCCACGTTGATGCCCGTCGCCCCGGCCACCATGTTTCGCACGAACCGCTCGTGCCCGGGAACGTCCACCACACCGAACTGCACGCCGTCGGTTTCCCAGTGTGCGAAGCCCAGATCGATGGAGATGCCGCGGGCCTTTTCTTCGGGCAGCCGATCGGTGTCGATATTCGTCAGCCGGGCGACCAGCCGCGTCTTGCCGTGGTCGATGTGCCCGGCCGTCCCCACGATCACGTGCTTCTGTCGCGTCGATGTGGTGGTCATCTCACGAGTCGCTTCGTTCCATGGGCGCGTCGCGGTCTCCGCCTTTCGCCCCTCCGCCGGCCGTCCCGGCTGACGTCACCGGGGACGTCTCGCTCTGGCACGAAACGGCCGCATCCGCGTTCCGCCGGTCGTTGGCCTCGAGCTCGTCCATCAGGCTTGGCCGACGATACCCCGGCGGCACGGAACCCAGGTTCCGGTGCGCGACCAGCTCCGCGCAGATACTGACCGCGATCTCCGGCACGGTCTGCGATCCGATGTCGATTCCCAGCGGGGCATGGACGCGGCGGAGCGCCTCCGGAGCGATCCCCTCCCGCAGCAGATCGCCGAAAATCAGCTTGATCTTCCGCCGGCTGCCGATCAGCCCCACGTAGCGGGCTTCGGATTCGGCCAGGTAGTACAGGGCCTCTTCGTCGTGATGATGTCCGCGGGTGACGATCAGACAGTACGTGTGGTGGTCGATCCGTGGAAAGACATGCGACCGATCGTGCTCCGGCGGACCCGCCGCTCCCGCAGCCTTCCCCCTCTGCTGCTCGCCGACCTCCCGTTCGTCCAGCGGGGTGTGCCATTCGACCCGCACCGGCTCCTCGCAGGTCTCTCCCCGCAAGCGACGCAACGCCGCATCCATCGGTCCGACGATCAGGCACTGCGCCTTGGGAAACCGCTCGCGATTGCAGTATTCACCCCGATCGTCCAGCACCCACACGTCGAAATCCAGATCGCCGGCCAGGTCGGCGACCCGCTGCCCCACGTGACCGGCCCCGACGATCAACAGCCGAGCCCGTGGGAAATGCGGCACGAACGCGACACCGCCCTGAGCATACGGCCGCGGTCGGTCCTCCAGCGGCCGCAACGACCGCGCGATGTCCTCCGCCGCCAGCGGATCGGCATCGCGGACGGCGATCAAACGCCCGTCGGCATCGAACAGCCAGCGAGCGCCTTCGATGCCCGGCGCGCCGTGCTGCGGTTCGATCACCACCGCCTCGGTCGCTCCACGCCCGGCCGCCAGCGCACGCCACAGCGACTGGTAATACGACGCATCCGTGCCGGCGGGCAACGCGTCGACCAGCATCCGCATCCGTCCGCCGCAGATCAGGCCGTCGTCCCAGCCGTAATCGCTGTCCAGGCGGAAGGTCAGCAACTCCGCGCCCGCCGTCCGCACCGAACGCAACGCCCGCCGTTTCACCTCCGCCTCCACGCATCCCCCGCCGAGCGTACCGACCTGACGACCGTCGGGAAAAACGAGCATCATCGCGCCCGGCTTCTGCGGCGTGGACCCGCGCGTCTCCACCAGTTCGGTGAACACCACCGATCGTCCCGCCGCCACCGCATCCAGCAACGCCCGCAGCTCGACCAGCATCGTTTGTCCCTCGTTCGTCGTGATCCGCTTCGAAACCGCGCTGGAGCCGGCGGCCGACCATGACCGGGCGGATCCATCGCGCCGACACCAATCGATCGCACCGGTGCCGCACGACCGGTATCGTCACGAAGCCCGACCACATTGCCGCGGAAGGCCACGGTGCCCGCCTCACACGCGCCCGGCTCGGCGACACCCACTCGGCCGCACTATGAGCCGGCGAAGAAGACCGATTCGGCGGTCCGCCGCAGGATCCAGCTCCGGTCCTCGTCGGACAGGAAGCCGGCCAGCTCCCGAACCAGCCGCAGCGATGCCGCATACGTGTGTGGCGGCTCCACCTGATACGGCGAATCGCTGCCCCACATCAGGCGTTGCGGCCCAAAGGCGTCGTACACCGCCCGGATCAGCGGCAACAGGTCGATGTAGGGCGGCTGTTTCTTTCCCAGAGCATAAAACGCCGACACCTTCACAAACGTCCGAGGATGCCGAGACAGACGGCACAGGTTCTTCACGTCTTCGGAACGGATCCGCCCGTCGATGCCCACCCGGCCGAAGTGATCGATCACCACGGTCGTCTTCGGGTGACGCGCGCACATGCCGTCCAGCGCTGGAAGGTATTCCGGATCGACCAGCGGGCAGATCGCCAGCCCGCGTTCGCCGGCGACCGTCCACATCGTCCGCATGCCCGGCCGGCTCAACCATTCTTTTGGTGCCAATCCTTTCCGGCCGCTGGCCCAATCGACGGGAACGATCCGGAACCCGCGCACCCCCGCTGCCTGCAACAGACGCATCTGGTAGGCGGCATCCGGAGCACTCTCGTCGATCGTCGCCACGCCGGAGAAGACTCCCGGAAAACGCCGAATGCAATCGACAATGTAGCTGTTGTCCGTGCGGTGGTAGATCGTGTGCTGAATCAGCACCACGCGGCGGACCCCCAGCGGATGGGCGATCGCCATCAGTTCTTCCGGACGGAAGCTGCGTGGCTTCAGATCATCGACCGTCTGCCCCTCCGCCAGCGGGAATGCCCGGACGTCCGGCGTCCAGACGTGCGAATGGGCATCCACAAGCCCACCCTGTCGCGAATCCGCCGCATCCTTTTCGGCCCCCGGGGCTATGCCTGCCGTCCGCACTCCCCGCCTCGCCGACAGAGCGCCGCCGAACGCCGCCAGCAGGCCGCCGCCGCAGGTCGCCAGCGTCTTTGCCAGAAACCGCCGGCGCGGGCCGGTCGACGGCGACGACCGATCAATTCCGAAGCGGCCGGCCGCCTCACGGGCCGGCGACAATGGATCGCGAAGGTGCGGAGGATCGCTCATGCCGTGTTCTCCACGGAGACGCCGATTCCGATCCACGGGAGCACCGGATTCGACCTGTGCTGTATCGATCGCCGGGCTGTCAGAAGATACCCAGCCGATCGCGGGCTTCTTCGGTCATCCGATCGGGCGTCCACGGCGGCGACATCACCAGCTTGACGTCGGCCTCCTTGACGCCTTCGACGTTCTCCAGGGCCATCTTCGCCTGCTGGATCAGTTGCGGGCCGGCGGGACAGGCGGGGCTGGTGAGCGTCATTTCCACCGTCACCTTGCCGTCTTCTTCGTGGATCGAGTAGATCAGCCCCAGGTCGACGACATTGATCATCAACTCCGGGTCCACCACCTGCTTCAGCGCTTCCAGCAGTTTGGCTTCGTCGGCCATGATTCACTCCCGGATCATTCGTTCCACGAATCCGCCCGCGGCATCCGCCGGACCGACACCGACGACGCCGTTGGTCCCACATGTCTTCGTCGGCCGGATCGCTCGTGCTGGTCATGGTACCGCCAGTCGTTCCGCCCGGCCACTGGACGGCCCGAGCGGTTGCTTCGCGCCGCACGCAGGCATTACCGTTGTGTCCGGACCGGCAGGGTTCGCGCACGGGGCGGCGGCGCGACGCGTCGGGGTGCTCGCCCCGCCGTCTCGCGGAGCCGTCCTGCCGTGCATCCGGCAGTTCCGCAGCGGTCCGGCCGTTCCCCGAACCGGCGACGAGACACGGCGGGCGTAACTGTCCCCGTGAGCAGCCCCGTCACCGGCCGGCCACAACCGTTCCGATCCACAGGAGGCTCTGTCATGAAACGCTTGGTATCTCTGCTTGCCATCGCCGCATGGCTGTTCGGTTCGGACGTCGCGTTCGTTCGTGCAGGCCAGCCGGACAAACCCGCTCGTGCGCTGTTCCTGACTCAGAGCAAAGGCTTCCGCCACGGTTCGGTGACCCGTAAGGGCGGCAAGCTGGCTCCCGCGGAAGTCGCCATGACCCGGCTCGGCCGGCAGACCGGTCTGTTCACCGTCGACTGCACGCAGGATGCCGCGGCCGATTTCACTGTGGAGAACCTGAAAAAGTACGACATCGTGATGTTCTACACCACGGGCGTGCTGCCGATCTCCGACGAAGCCCGCGACTACTTCCTGAACACCTGGCTGAAGCAGAACGGCCACGGCTTCATCGGCTTCCATTCGGCCACGGACACCTACCGCAACGACGACCCGAAATACGCCTGGTACCGCGAGATGATCAACGGCACGTTCAACGGTCACCCCTGGGGCGCCGGCACCACGGTGACCATCACCGTGCACGACACTTCGCACCCGGCGATGAAGCCGTTCGGCAAGGAATTTCAGATCCGCGACGAGATCTACCAGTACAAGAACTTTCATCCGGAACGCGTCCGGGTGCTGATGAGCCTGAACATGGAAAAATGCCAGCCCAAACGGCCCTATCACGTACCGGTGGCCTGGTGCCGCATGTGGGGCGAGGGAAAGATCTTCTACACGAACCTCGGCCACAATCCGCAGACGTGGGCCAACCCGAAGTTCCTGGCTTCGACCGCCGGAGCCGTTCGCTGGATTCTGAATCTCGAGCCCGGCGACGCGACACCGAACCCCGACGTCTCCAGAGCCGAGGACGAAAAAGCCCGACGCGCCGCGGGTGGGAAGTGAACCGGCATGGCGAGTGACGCCGGCGGCACAAACGCTCCGAACCAACAACGTCGCCACACTCGCGCGACCGTGTTCGCTGCGCAAACCGCGGGCGGCGGGCACCGCCTCCGGTGATGCCCGCCGCCCAACTTGCGCGCACCGCGCGAAACTCCTTCCTCCCTCGGGCCCGGCGTCATGGCCGTTGCAGCCGCACCGTTCGAATCTCCGGCGGGATCGCCGCGATCTGATCGGCCTTGATGGTGACCGTCACCTCGGTGGCCTTGTCCGGCTCGATGTTCACTTCCAGGCTCTTTTCCACGAAGCCGACGCGCTCGTGCCAGACGCGGAACTTGTGTGTGCCGGCGGGCAGGTTCTCGATCGTGAACGTTCCGTCCTCACCGGTCACCGCCGCAAACGGATGGTCCAGCGGCAGATGCAGAGCCTTCATCCACGGATGGATGTCACACTTGACCTGGACGGGCTCGCGCTCGGGGCGTTCGTAGACCAGCGGGATGCCCTTCTGCTCCAGCGGCTGGCAGATCTGGTTGAACGGCGCGTTGAAGGCCGGAAAGGTATGCACGTTGTGCTGGATGTTGTCGGAACTCTTTATCAGCACGGTCTGTCCGACGCGAACGACCATCGCATGCGGGACGAACCGGCATCCCTTCTGGTCCAGCTCCAGTGGTTCGCCGGGCGGCGCCGGCACCTCGACGCCCTTCGGTGCCCGGGACAGGTATACGAACACGTTCGCCACGCCGTTGCCCGCCTGCGTGTTCACGATCAGCGACTCGTCCGGGACGTCGTGTGCGGCGCACACCGCGGCGTCCTTGACGTTCTTGGCCCCCGCCTTCACCAGCGGCGGCAACGGCTTGTACTCACCCTCGTAAACGACCTTTCCCCTCAGCGTCCCCGTGCCACCAGCCGCGGCGGCCGAGTTCGACTCACCGGCGCCCTTCGACTTCGATGCGGTCGGCTTCTGCTCGCCCGCCGCACTCGGCGTCGCGCCGGATGGCGTCTGCGGAGCCGGTTGAGCCTGTTCGGTCGCGGGTCCCTTCGATGCCGACGGTTTCGACGCCGACGGCCCCGGTGGTGACGATGTCTGCGAGCCTCCGCAACCGACCGCCATGCTCAGCAACAGCCCCGCACAGCCCACGGCGAGCGGTGAAACGATTCGCATCGGCCTTCCCATCGGCTTTCTCCAAAACGACTTCATCGGTTCCGGCTCCTTGTGTTTCAGCTCTTGGTCTCTGATCGTGCTTGCGTTCCGCTGCCGACCGCAGTCAACGACGACGCGGCCGCCGAACCGGCAACGCTTGCCGAGCGACACCGCATGACTGGCCCGTTCGGCGCTCGGAAACTCCCGCCGGGCCTGCACGCCTCGTCCCGGATCGGCTCGTCCGCCCAGCAGCACCACTCCGCCTTCCCGCCCTCCTCGGGCCTCACCGCCGCCTCCCACAAGAGCCCGACGCACCGCCCGAACACGCGGCATCGCCACCGGTGACGGCAGGCATCCCGCGGGCATGGCCGGTGTGCGAGGCAAACCTTGTGCCGTTCCACCATCGAGTTGCCACAAAGGCGAGCGTCGGTTGGCACGGTGTGCACCAGAAGATCGTCGCGAGCTTCCGCGCCCCGACAGTCGATGCTGGATTCGTGCTGGAGCGACAACGAGCTTTCCGCCGGCTCGTTCGATCGGACGAAATTTCCCAGCCCGCGGCCCGGACACTGGGATTGCCGGCTCTATGCGAGCACGTGCGGATCAAGGCGCGCCCAATCGCGCATGTGCGCGCGGCTCCGCACGGCAGGATTGCGGTGACACCGCGCGCGTCGCCGCCGACTGGTCCTCGCGCATCCGTCGACGGGCGTGGAAGCCACCTTTTCGGCGTCGGCCTGCCGAAG